>NZ_VIRS01000009.1 GCF_006912135.1 Cryptosporangium phraense
TCCGCCGGCACTGCGTCCGCCGGCACTGCGTCCGCCGGCACTGCGTCCGCCGGCTCCGCGGCCGCGGCCGCGTGTCCGTCCGCGTCGGCCCCCGTGGGAGCGGAGGCGTCGGACGTCTCCGGAGCCTCCGGAAGCGTCTGATCGGTCTCCGTTGCCCCGGCGGATTCCTCGGCCGCGGTGCTGTCGACGTTCTCGGAGGAGGCCGACGTGCCGGCGGTGTTGCGCTCGGGCCGCTTACCGGAACCGGACCTGCGCTGGGTGCTGTTGGGCATGGGACCTTTCATGACTTCCGTGCGCGAGCTCGCCGGAAAGGCGAAAACTCCGAGGCGGGTGCAGACCGTTCGGGAGCAGACCGTGCGTGCGGAGCCACACTCGCGAGCGAAGCCCGACCGCATAACGATCCATGATCGGGCCTCGTTCCGCGCGCGACACCCGCGGGGCACGCTCGCCCCCACGGTAGCGGGCGGGGCACCACCGCGACGCTCGATAGCATGACGTAGTGACTCCCGATGCCCTCTCGGCCGCGATCCTCACCGCGGCGCGTGCCGTCTTCACCGAGCGCGGACTCGACTCCGCGATGCTGCCCGACACGGTGGCGGTGGAGCGACCCCGCAACCCGGAGCACGGCGACTACGCCACGAACATCGCGCTCCAGGTAGCGAAGCGAGCCGGAGTCAAACCCCGCGACCTCGCCGGCTGGCTCGCCGAGGCGCTGACCCAGGAACAAGGCATACAGAACGCCGCCGTCGCCGGCCCTGGCTTCCTCAACATCACGCTCGACGCCGCTGCGCAGGGCGAGCTGGCCCGCACGATCGTGCACAGCGGCGACGCCTACGGCCGCACCGACACCCTGCACAAAAAGCGCATCAACCTCGAATTCGTCTCCGCGAACCCCACCGGACCGGTACACATCGGCGGGGTCCGGTGGGCGGCCGTCGGTGACTCGCTGGCCCGGCTGCTCGAGGCGGTCGGCGCGGACGTGACCCGCGAGTACTACTTCAACGACCACGGCGCCCAGATCGACCGGTTCGCCCGGTCGCTCCTCGCCGCGGCCAAGGGCGAGCCCACCCCCGAGGACGGCTACGGCGGTTCCTACATCCCCGAGATCGCCGCCGAGGTCCTCCGGAAGCGCCCCGATGCGCTTCAAGCCCCGGATCCGCAGGAGGTTTTCCGGGAGACAGGCGTCGACCTCATGTTCGACGAGGTGAAGCGGAGCCTCCACGACTTCGGCGTCGATTTCGACGTCTACTTCCACGAGAACTCGCTGTTCGAGTCGGGTGAGGTCGAGCGTGCGGTCGCCACGCTGCGTGAGCATGGTCACATCTTCGAGAAGGACGGCGCGGTCTGGCTCCGCACCACCGACTACGGCGACGACAAAGACCGGCCGATCATCAAGAGCAACGGCGACGCGGCCTACATCGCCGGTGACGCCGCGTACTACCTGAACAAGCGGGCCCGCGGCTTCGAGATCTGCATCTACATGCTCGGCGCCGACCACGCCGGCTACGTCCAGCGGCTGAAGGCGCTGGCCGCCTGCGCCGGCGACGACCCGAACTACAACATCCAGGTGCTGATCGGCCAGCTGGTCAACCTGGTCAAGGACGGTCAGCCGGTCCGGATGTCCAAGCGCGCCGGCGCGGTCGTGACGCTGGAAGAACTGGTGGACGCGATCGGCGTGGACGCGTCCCGGTACGCGCTGGCCCGCTCGAGCGTCAACCAGATGATCGACCTCGACCTCGACCTCTGGGCCCGGCGCACCAACGACAACCCGGTGTTCTACGTCCAGTACGTGGCCGCGCGGACGGCCGCGGTGGTAAGGAACGCCACCGACGTCGGCATCACGCTCGACGAGACGCACTTCAAGCCCGAGCTCCTCACCCACGAGCGGGAGTCCGCGCTGCTCGGCGCGCTCGGGGAGTTCCCGCGGGTGGTCGCGGGCGCGGCCGAGCTGCGCGAGCCGCACCGGGTCGCGCACTACCTCGAGCAGCTCGCCGCCACCTATCACCGCTGGTACGACGAGTGCCGGGTGATCCCGAAGGGAGACGAGGAGATCACCGACGTCAACCGGACCCGGCTCTGGCTCAACGTGGCCACCCGCACGGTCGTCGCCAACGGGCTCGCCCTGCTCGGCGTTAGTGCGCCGGAGCGGATGTGAACCGCCTCGGAGGACGCGGCGTAAGTGCGGCTGGGGACCTGAGGGGGCGGATGTGAGGGCGCACCCGGCCGGTCCCCGGCACGCCGAGGTTCTGCCCGCTTCCCACCTGGGAAACCCGGCCAAGAACCTCAACGACCTCGACCCCACGATCTGGCCGGCCAACGCCACCCGCGAGAACGGCGTCCTGCACCTCGGCGGCGTCGACGTGCGTGACCTGGCGGCCGAGCACGGCACGCCCGCGATCGTCCTCGACGAGGGTGACTTCCGCGGGCGCGCCCGGGCCTACGCCGAGGCGTTCACCGGCGGCGACGTGTTCTACGCCGGCAAGGCGTTCCTGAGCCGGGGCGTCGCCCGCTGGGTCGACGAAGAGGGCCTCCACCTGGACGTCTGCACCGGTGGCGAGTTGAAGGTCGCCCTCAGCGCAGGGTTCCCGCCGGAGAAGATCGCGCTGCACGGCAACAACAAGTCGACCGCTGAGCTGCAAAAAGCCGTAGACCACAACGTCGGCCGCGTCGTCCTCGACTCCTACGTCGAGATCGTCCGTCTGGCGGACATCGCGCAACGCGCGGGCAAGGAAGTACAGGTCCTCGTCCGGGTGACGGTCGGCGTCGAGGCCCACACCCACGAGTACATCGCCACCGCCCACGAAGATCAGAAGTTCGGCTTCTCGCTGTCCGGCGGCGAGGCCGCCGAGGCGGTCGCGCGGGTCCTGCGCCAGCCCGGCCTGAAGCTCGTCGGCCTGCACAGCCACATCGGATCGCAGATCTTCGACACGTCCGGGTTCGAGGTCTCCGCGCACCGGCTCGTCGGCCTGCTCCGCCAGATCCGCGACGAGCACGGCCTGGAGCTGCCCGAACTCGACCTCGGCGGCGGTCTCGGCATCGCCTACGTCGAGGGCGACACCCCGCTCGACATCGGCGCGGTGGCCAAGGAGCTGCGCCGGATCGTCGAGACCGAGTGCACCAGTGCCGGCCTGCCGATCCCCCGGATCGCGGTCGAGCCCGGCCGGGCGATCGTCGGCCCGGCCGGCGTCACGGTGTACGAGGTCGGCACGGTCAAGCCGGTGGACACCGGCACCGGCACGCGCACGTACGTCAGCATCGACGGCGGCATGAGCGACAACCTGCGCACCGCGCTCTACGACGCCGAGTACACCTGTGTGCTCGCGTCCCGGGCCAGCGACGCACCACCGATGCTGGCCCGCGTCGTCGGCCGGCACTGCGAGAGCGGCGACGTCGTCGTCAAGGACGTCTGGCTGCCGTCCGACGTCGTGCCGGGCGACCTGCTCGCGGTGGCCGCCACCGGCGCCTACTGCCGGAGCATGGCCAGCAACTACAACCACACCCCGCGTCCGCCGGTGGTCGCGGTGGCCGACCGGACCACGAAGGTCCTGGTCCGGCGTGAGACGGAGGACGACCTCATGCGGCTGGACGTCGGATGACCGACCCCGAGAAAAAGACCCTCCGGGTCGCCCTGCTGGGCTGCGGCACGGTCGGCCGCGAGGTCGTCCGGCTGATCGAGTCCCAGTCGGACGATCTGACCGCGCGCGTCGGCGCCGAGCTGCAGATCGCCGGCATCGCGGTGCGCCGAGGAGGCCGCGACCGCGGGGTCGACCCGGCGCTGCTGACGACCGACGCGCACGGGCTCGCGGTGCGCGACGACATCGACCTGGTCGTCGAGGTCGTCGGCGGCATCGAGCCGGCCCGCAGCTGGCTGGTCGACGCCCTCAAGGCGGGCAAGTCCGTGGTCAGCGCCAACAAGGCGCTGCTGGCCGAAGATGGCGCCACGCTCCAGGAGGCGGCCGCGGCCGGCGGCGCCGACCTGTACTACGAGGCCGCGGTGGCCGGCGCGATCCCGATACTCCGCCCGCTGCGCGAGTCGCTGCACGGCGACCGGATCACCCGCATCACCGGCATCGTGAACGGAACCACGAACTACATCCTGTCCTCGATGGACTCCACCGGCGCCGGGTTCAACGAGGCCCTGGACGAGGCCACCGAGCTCGGCTACGCCGAGGCCGACCCGACCGCCGACGTCGAGGGCTTCGACGCCGCGGCCAAGGCCGCGATCCTCGCTTCGCTCGCGTTCCACACCCGGGTCACCGCGGCCGACGTCCACCGCGAGGGCATCACCGAGGTCACCGCGGCCGACGTGGCCAGCGCTCGGGCGATGGGCTGCACGGTGAAGCTGCTCTGCATCGCCGAGCGGCACACCGACGCCGACGGTGGCGAGTCGGTCAGCGTCCGCGTGCACCCGGCGATGCTGCCGCGGACGCATCCGCTGGCGAGCGTCGGAGACGCGTTCAACGCGGTCTTCGTCGAGGCGGACGCGGCCGGTCAGCTGATGTTCTACGGACGCGGAGCGGGCGGCGCGCCGACCGCCAGCGCGGTGCTCGGCGACCTGGTCGCGGTGGCCCGCAACCGGCTGGCCGGCGCCCGCGCGACGCCCGAGTCGCCCTACGCCGACCTGCGGATCCGGCCGATGGCCGAGGCCCGCACGCGCTACCACATCTCGCTCGACGTCTCCGACAAGGCCGGCGTGCTGGCCGAGGTGGCCGCGGCTTTCGCCCGCCAGGACGTGAGCATCTCCACGGTCCGTCAGGAGGGGCGTGGCGACGACGCGACGCTCGTCGCCGTGACGCACACCGCCACCGACGCGGCCCTGGCGGCCACGGTCGAGGCACTGCGTGAACTACCGATCGTCCGGAACGTCGTCAGCGTCATGCGGGTCGAAGGGGGAGAGTCGAAGTGATCCCGGCCGGAACCACCAGGAGCGGGTCGAGACCGGCCTGGCGGGGCATCATCGAGGAGTACCGCGAGTTCCTGCCGGTGACTCCCGAGACCCCCGTAGTGACTCTGCGTGAGGGTGGGACGCCGCTCTTCCCGGCCCCGACGCTGTCGGACCGCACCGGGTGCGACGTCTACCTGAAGATCGAGGGCGCCAACCCGACCGGGTCCTTCAAGGACCGCGGGATGACGATGGCGATCTCGAAGGCGGTCGAGGGCGGCGCCAAGGCCGTGATCTGCGCGTCGACCGGCAACACGTCGGCGTCGGCGGCGGCCTACGCGGCCCGGGCCGGTCTGGTCTGCGCCGTGCTCGTGCCCCAGGGCAAGATCGCGCTCGGCAAGATGGCCCAGGCGCTGGTCTACGGAGCCAAGTTGCTGCAGGTCGACGGCAACTTCGACGACTGCCTGCAGCTCGCGTCGAAGCTCTCGCTGGAGTACCCGGTCAGCCTGGTCAACTCGACCAACGAGTTCCGGCTCGAGGGCCAGAAGACCGCGTCGTTCGAGATCGTCGACGCGCTCGGCGACGCGCCGGACGCGCACTTCCTGCCGGTCGGCAACGCCGGAAACATCACCGCGTACTGGCGCGGGTACGTCCAGGCGGCCGAGCACGGCTGGGCCACGAAGAAGCCGGTCATGCGCGGGTTCCAGGCCGCCGGGGCGGCGCCGCTGGTGTCCGGCCAGGTCGTGCGCGAGCCGTCGACGATCGCGACCGCGATCCGGATCGGCAACCCGGCCTCGTGGACGAAGGCCATCGCCGCCCGGGACGAGTCGGGCGGCAACATCGAGGCGGTCACCGACCGGCAGATCCTGGCCGCGTACCGGCTGCTCGCGCGGTCGGAGGCGGTCTTCGTCGAGCCGGCGTCGGCGGCCTCGGTCGCCGGCCTGCTCGCCGCGGCCGACGACGGAACCCTCGAGCGGGGTCAGCGCGTGGTCTGCACGGTGACCGGCAACGGCCTGAAGGACCCCGACTGGGCGATCTCCGGCGCCCCCGCGCCGCGCACGGTTCCGGTCGACGCGGCCGTCGCGGCGTCCGAGCTGGGCCTCGCGTGACCTTTGTGTCCTCGCCGGTGGCCGTGCGGCCACCGGCGACGACCGCGAACATCGGGCCGGGCTACGACGCGCTCGGCGCCGCGCTCACCCTGTTCGACGAGATCGAGCTGGCCGTGACCGGCGGCGGCCTCGAGGTCGAGCTGACCGGCGAGGGCGCCGACGAACTGCCCACCGACGAGCGCCACCTGCTGGTCCGGGCGGCCCGGGCGGCGTTCGACCGGCTCGGCGGCCAGCCGGCCGGCCTGCGTCTGCGTTGCCTGAACCGGATCCCGCAGGCGCGGGGGATGGGCTCGTCGTCGGCCGCGGTCGTCGGCGGCATCGTGGCGGCCCGCGGACTCGTCGACGGCGGCGCCGAGCTGATGACCGACGCCGACGCGCTCGCGCTGGCGGCCGAGATCGAGGGCCATCCCGACAACGTCGCCCCCTGTCTGCTGGGTGGTGTCACGATCGCCTGGGCCGACGACGTCACCGGCCTGGCCCGGGCGGCGCGGATGGAACCGGCGGCCGATCTGCGCCCGGTGATCTGCGTCCCCAAAACACGCGGCTACACCGCGGCGAGCCGTGGCCTGCTCCCGGCCGAAGTCCCGCACGCCGAGGCCGCGGCGAACGCCGGACGGGCCGCGCTGCTGGTCCGCGCGCTGACCGCCCAGCCCGACCTGCTGCTGCCGGCCACCCGCGACTGGCTCCACCAGGACTACCGGCGGGCCTCGATGCCGCAGAGCCTCGACCTGGTCGACGCGCTCCGCGCCGACGGCGTCGCCGCGGTCGTGAGCGGCGCCGGCCCGACGGTTCTCGCGTTCGCCCCGGTCGAAAACGTGGAGGCGATTGCGACGAAGGTTGCCGGTTCGGCTACCTTCGAGATAGTCGCGGTCGACGTTTCATCGGTCGGTGCGGTGGCTATCCGGTTGTGACCAGCGGTGATGCGAGTGTGACGCAGGCCGCAATTCGTTCCCGACGTCGTCCAGGCGCCGATGAGGAACACGCCGGTGGCGGGATGTGTTGCTGCGAGTGGACCTGGGCGTCTACGCTGCTAGGCAGCACAGCCGCCCTCGGGCGCGCGATCACGCCGGGCCGAGTGTCTTCTTAACGCTCCCGCCGGCAACTCCAACCGATGCAACGGGCGCGGAACCTGACCGCAACCGGTGCTGAGGTCGAGCCAGAGAGCGCTCCACCCCGGCCCTTCTGAGGTTAGGCGGTTGTCCCCGTTCCACTCGTCTGCCGACGGGTGGTCAAGACCGGCCGAAAGGCCGTGCTCCATACCCGGCCGTACGGCTGATCCAGCCGTCGCCCGTCGCAGGGAAGGACCCCCATTGAGCGACACCACTGAAATCGCCCCCCAGTCGCAGGAAGCTCCTGCGGCGGAGGGCGCCCCGGCGGCCAAGCCTCGCCGCCGAGCCGGGGGTTTGTCCGGAATGCTCCTGCCCGAGTTGCAGAAGCTCGCCGGTGAGCTCGGCATTCCGAGCACCGGCCGGATGCGTAAGAGCGAGCTCGTAGCCGCCATTCAGGCCCGTCAGGCCGGTGGCGAGCCCGCGAAGGCGGCCGACAAGGCCGCCACCGTGCCGGCGCCGCGTTCCGCCGCCGCCCCGGCCACCGAGGCTCCCGCGGAGACCGCCCAGCAGCCGACCCTCCCGGTCGACGCCGAGCCCGCCGCCACGGCCGCCCCCCGGCGCCGCCGGGCCGCGTCCCGCGCCGCCGGTGCTCCCGCGGCCGCCGAGGCGTCCGTCGCCACCGCGGAACCGCAGGTCGCAGCCCCCGCGCAGGCGTCCGCCGCTCCCGCCGAGGCGGCTCCGGCCGAGGCCGCGCCGGCCCCCGTGACTGCTCCCCAGACGTCCACGGCTCCGACGTCCGCGACCCGGACGTCGGCGGCTCCGACGTCGGACATCTCGACGGACGCGCCCGCGAACGAGGCGCCGTCCACCGACGAGGCGCCGCAGCGTCCCCGCCGCGAACGCGGCGACCGGGGACCGCGCAGCGAGCGCGGTGACCAGGACGAGAACCAGGGCGGGGAGCGCAACCAGCGCAACCGCGACCGGCGTCCGGCCGCCGACGGCGACCGCCAGGGCGGACGCGACGACTCCGGCGAGCGCTCGCCGGGCGAGCGCGGTGACCGCAACCAGCGCAACCGCGACCGCAACAGCCAGCAGAACGACCGCGGCCAGAACGACCGCGGCCAGAGCGACCGCGACCGTAACGACCGCGACCGGAACCAGGGCGAGCGGGGCCAGAGCGACCGCAACGCCGACCGGAACGCGGACCGCAACCAGAACCGCGGCGGCAACCAGAACCAGAACCAGAACCAGAACGACCAGGACGACGACGATGACGAGGGCGGCAGCCGCCGGCGCCGCGGACGCTTCCGTGAGCGCAACCGTCGTGGCCGCGGCGACGGCCGCAACGAGCGGTTCGACGAGCAGCAGCCGCAGGTCGCCGACGACGACGTCCTGATCCCGGTCGCGGGCATCGTCGACATCCTCGACAACTACGCGTTCGTGCGCACGTCGGGGTACCTGACCGGCCCGAACGACGTGTACGTGTCGATGTCGCAGGTGCGCAAGAACGGCCTGCGCCGCGGTGACGCGGTGACCGGTGCGGTCCGCCAGCCCCGGGAGGGCGAGCGGCGCGACAAGTACAACGCGCTGGTGCGGCTCGACACCGTCAACGGGTTCCCGCCCGAGGAGGCGCGGAAGCGGCCGGAGTTCCAGAAGCTCACGCCGCTCTACCCCCAGGAGCGTCTGCGCCTGGAGACCGAGCCCAACGTCATGACCACCCGGATCATCGACCTGGTCATGCCGATCGGCAAGGGCCAGCGGGCGCTGATCGTTTCGCCGCCGAAGGCCGGCAAGACGATGGTTCTGCAGTCGATCGCCAACGCGATCGCGAAGAACAACCCCGAGTGCTACCTGATGGTCGTCCTGGTCGACGAGCGTCCGGAAGAGGTCACCGACATGCAGCGGTCGGTGAAGGGCGAGGTCATCGCCTCGACGTTCGACCGCCCGCCGTCCGACCACACGACGGTCGCCGAGCTGTCGATCGAGCGGGCCAAGCGCCTGGTCGAGCTGGGTCACGACGTCGTCGTGCTGCTCGACTCGATCACCCGCCTGGGCCGGGCCTACAACCTGGCCGCGCCGGCGTCCGGCCGGATCCTGTCCGGTGGTGTCGACTCGACCGCGCTCTACCCGCCGAAGCGGTTCCTCGGCGCGGCGCGCAACATCGAGAACGGCGGCTCGCTGACGATTCTCGCCACCGCGCTGGTCGAGACCGGTTCCACGATGGACACGGTCATCTTCGAGGAGTTCAAGGGCACGGGTAACGCCGAGCTCAAGCTCGACCGCAAGATCGCCGACAAGCGGGTCTTCCCCGCGGTCGACGTCGACGCGTCCGGCACCCGCAAGGAAGAGATCCTGCTGGCGCCGGAGGAGATGGTCATCGTGCACAAGCTGCGCCGGGTGCTGCACGCGCTCGAGCCGCAGCAGGCGATCGAGATGCTGCTGGACCGGCTGCGCAAGAGCTCGACGAACATCGAGTTCCTGATGCAGGTCCAGAAGACCACGGTCTCGAACGACTGACGCTCGTCCGCACCGAAGGCCGGCCCCTCGCGGAGCCGGCCTTCGGCCACGCGAGGAATAGCTGGATTGGGCGTTTCGTTAGCCCGTCTGACACACTGGCCCTCATCGGTTCCGGTTCACGCTGCGCTCCTCCGGGCGCCCGGCGACCCGGCGACCACTTCGAGAAGAGGAACCATGAAGCCCGACATCCACCCGCAGTACGTCGAGACGCAGGTCGTCTGCTCGTGCGGGAGCACGTTCACCACGCGCAGCACCGCGACCGGTGGCACGATCACGGCCGACGTCTGCTCGCAGTGCCACCCGTTCTACACGGGCAAGCAGAAGATCCTCGACACCGGTGGCCGCGTGGCTCGGTTCGAGCGTCGCTTCGGCAAGCGTCAGGCCGCCGGCTCGGCCGACAAGTAGCGTCCCGACGGCGCCCGTCCGCCCCCTCCGGGGGGTGGGCGGGCGCCGTTCGTTTGTGCCAGCCCATTCGACCGGAGCCCAGACATGACCGACACCCGCACCGACCGGTTGACCGCGCTGCTCGACGAGTACGCCTCGCTGGAGCAGCAGCTGGCCGACCCGGCGATCCACGCCGACCAGGGCAAGGCCCGTGAGCTGGGCCGACGCTATGCCGAGCTCGGTCCGGTCGTGGCCACCGTCCGGGAGATCGACTCGGTCCAGGACGACCTCGGCACCGCCCGCGAGCTCGCGGCCGACGACCCGGCGTTCGCCGAGGAGGCCGAGGAGCTGGCCGCCCGGATCCCGGCGCTGGAGGCCCGGCTCCGCGAGCAGCTGCTCCCGCGCGACCCGGACGACAGCAAGGACGTCATCCTCGAGATCAAGGCCGGTGAGGGCGGCGAGGAGTCCGCGCTGTTCGCCGGCGACCTGCTCCGGATGTACCTGCGCTACGCCGAGCGCGAGGGCTGGAAGACCGAGGTCATCGACTCCACCGGCTCCGACCTGGGCGGCTACAAGGACGTCTCGGTCGCGGTGAAGAGCCGGGCCAGTGCCGAGGGCGGCGTCTGGGAGCGGCTCAAGTACGAGGGCGGCGTCCACCGCGTCCAGCGCGTCCCGGTGACCGAGTCGGCCGGCCGTATCCACACGTCCGCGGCCGGCGTACTCGTCATGCCGGAAGCGGAGGAGGTCGACGTGACCGTCGACCCCAACGACCTGCGGATCGACGTCTACCGGTCCTCCGGGCCGGGAGGGCAGAGCGTCAACACGACCGACTCCGCGGTCCGGATCACCCACCTGCCGACCGGGATCGTCGTCTCCTGCCAGAACGAGAAGTCCCAGCTCCAGAACAAGGAATCCGCGCTGCGGATCCTGCGCGCCCGGCTGCTGGCTCAGGCCCGGGCCGACGCGGACGCGGCGGCGTCGGACGCCCGGCGCTCCCAGGTGCGCACGGTCGACCGCTCCGAGCGGGTCCGGACGTACAACTTCCCCGAGAACCGGATCTCCGACCACCGGGTGAACTACAAGGCCTACAACCTCGACCAGGTGCTCGACGGGGACCTCGACGGGGTGCTCGACGCGCTGACGACGGCCGACAACGAGGCCCGGCTAGCGGCCGCGGAGTAAGGACTTCAACTCGGCGTAACCGCACGGCCACCCGGGCGCCGTCCAGGTCGGCGGGAAGTCTGGCTGGGTGTTCCCGTGCCTGGCTTATCGGTCGTGAAGTGGGTCGGTACCGCGGCGTCGGCGGCGCTCGCACTCGGCGTCACCCGGGCGGGGACCGCGGGTGGCGCGATGCCGCCGGACGGCCCGCTGGGGCTCTGGCGGCCCGACCCCGACCACCCGGTCGGGTGGGCCGTCCTGGCGCTCCTCGGGCTGACCGCGCTGGTGCTGGCGTTCCTGCAGCTGTACCGGCAGGCGAGCACGCTGAGCGTGCGTGACGTCGCGGTCGTCGCCGTGTGCTGGGCCGCGCCGATGCTGCTGGCGCCGCCGATCCTCAGCCTCGACGTCTGGTCGTACCTGGCCCAGGGCACGATGGTGCACACCGGTGTGAACCCGTACGTCTACGGGCCCTCGTTGCTCGGCCCGGGCTCGATCCTCGACTCGGTGTCCCCGGTCTGGCGGGACACCCCGGCGCCCTACGGCCCGCTGATGCTGGGGATGCTCGAGGTCGTCGCGCACTTCTCGGCCGCCCACCTGTCGGTCGCCGCGCTGCTGCTCCGGGCCGTCGTCGTGGTGGCGGTCGTGGCGATGGCGGTGCTCGTCGTCCGGATGTCGCCGGTCGACGAACGGCCGGTGGCCCTCGCCCTGGTGGCGGCGAACCCGCTGGTGGTGATCCACCTGATCGGGGGAGCGCACCTGGACGCGCTGCTCGCGGTGCTGGCCGCGGTGACGATCTCGTGCGTGCGCAGGCGCTGGTACGCGGCGGCCGCGCTGGCCGCCGCGATCGCGTTCTCGATCAAGCTGCCGGGGATCCTGCTGGTCGGGTACCTGCTCGCGCACCTGGTCCGGCAGCGGGTGCCGGTGCCCCGGATCGTCGGGGCGGCGGCCACGCTCGGAGCGGTGGCGCTCGGGTGTGCGCTGCTCGTCCCGGACGGCTTCGGGTGGATCGGCGCGATGGACGTCCCCGGCATGGTGCGGATCTACTGGGCGCCCGCGTCGATCGTCGGCGGGTTCATCTACCTGGTCACCGGGGCCTCGCTGCCGTTCACCGACGCGCTGGCGCTGGCCCGGTCGGTGGTCAGCGCGGTCGGGGCGATCGCGATCGCGGCCCTGCTCTGGCGGGCCGGGGCCGAGCCGAGCTGGCGCCGGGCCGGCGCGCTGGTGGGTGCGGCGCTGCTGACGCTGGCGGTGTCCGGGCCGGTGATGCACGCCTGGTACGCGGTCTGGGGCGGCGTCCTGCTGGCCGCGCTGGGCGGTGCGACGTTCCGCAAGTGGGCGCTCGTGCTCGGCGCCGCGCTCTGCTTCAGCGCGGTGCCCGACCACCTCGGCGGCACGGTGTGGAGCGTCCTGGCCGTGCCGCTGTGCCTGACGATCGTCGTGGGCGACGCGGTGCGGACGGTCGTCCCGCCGCGGGTGACGCGGTGGGTGCTGGATTCCACCGCCGCGTAGGGTTTTCGGGTGCAGACCGTACCGCTGGGGCCCGTGATCGCCGGAGCGGTACGCCGCCTCACCGAAGCCGGGGTCGCGTCCCCGCGGTTCGACGCCGAGGAGCTCGCCGCGTTCGTGCTGGGCGTCCCGCGCAGCCGGCTG
The DNA here is from genome assembly GCF_006912135.1 of Cryptosporangium phraense. Lineage (NCBI taxonomy): Bacteria > Bacillati > Actinomycetota > Actinomycetes > Cryptosporangiales > Cryptosporangiaceae > Cryptosporangium > Cryptosporangium phraense. The sequence continues at coordinate 12,750 of NZ_VIRS01000009.1, forward strand.
CTGCTGGCCGACGGGTTCGACGACGACCACGAGGCCCGGTTCGACGAGCTGGTCGGCGAACGGGCCCGCCGGGTGCCGTTGCAGCACCTCACCGGCGTCGCCGGGTTCCGGCACCTGGAGCTGGCGGTCGGGCCGGGCGTGTTCGTGCCCCGGCCGGAGACCGAGCTGCTGGCCGGCTGGGCCATTTCCGCCGCCGCCGGGCTGGCCGCGCCGATCGTCGTCGACCTCTGCTCCGGCTCCGGCGCGATCGCGCTGGCCATCGCCAACGAGTGCCCGTCGGCGACGGTCTACGGCGTCGAGCGGGAGCCGCTGGCCCTGGCCTGGGCGCAGCGCAACGCCGCCGCCAGGGCCGCCGCCGGCGACCGCCCGGTGACGCTGGTCCAGGGCGACGCCACCGCCCCGGACGTCCTGGCCGCGCTGAACGGCACCGTGGACGTCGTGGTGACGAACCCGCCGTACGTGCCCGACGGCTCGACGGTCAGCCCCGAGGTCGCCGACCACGACCCGGCCGCCGCGCTCTGGGGCGGCCCGGACGGCCTGGACGTCGTCCGGCGGCTGCTCGACCGGACGTCGGCGCTGCTGCGTCCGGGCGGGGTACTGGGCATCGAGCACGCCGACGTGCAGGGCGGGACGCTCCCGGCGCTGGTGAGACGGCACGCGGACTTCGACGACGTGGCCGATCACCGGGACCTCGCCGGACGGCCCCGGTACACGACCGCGCGCCGCCGTAAGCTGGCCGGGTGACCAGGACCTTCCAGTGCTCCGACCCCGAGGAGCGGACGACCGGCGTCGCGGCCGCGGTCGACGCGGTGCGCCGTGGCGATCTGATCGTGATGCCCACCGACACCGTCTACGGCATCGGCGCCGACGCGTTCACGCCGGCCGCGGTCGACTCGTTGCTGACCGCCAAACAGCGCGGCCGGGACATGCCGGTCCCGGTGCTGGTCGGCAACCGGCGGACGCTCGACGGGCTGGTGATGGCCGTACCGCCGGCCGTGCACGACCTCGTCGACGCGTTCTGGCCCGGCCCGCTGACGATCGTCGTCGAGCAGGCGCCGTCGCTGGCCTGGGACCTCGGCGACGCGGACGGCACGGTCGCGGTCCGGATGCCGCTGCACCCGGTCGCGCTCGAGGTGCTGGAGGCCACCGGCCCGATGGCGGTGTCGAGCGCGAACGTGTCCGGCCAGCCGCCGGCCGCGACGGCCAAGGAGGCCCGCGACCAGCTGGGCTGGCTCGTCGAGGTGTACCTGGAGGCCGGGTCGTCCGGTGACCCGGTGGCGTCCACGATCGTCGACGTGACCGGCGAGGTGCCGCGGGTGCTGCGTCAGGGGGCTCTCGACCTGGCGATGCTGCGAAAGGTCGTCCCGGACGCGCTCGACAAAGACGGCAACGGTCCCGAATGACCGAGCGTTTCACGGTGCTGATGGTGTGCATGGGCAACATCTGCCGGTCGCCGATGGCCGAGCGCCTGCTGCGCCTGCGGCTGGACGAGCGGCTCGCCGACGGTGACCTGGTCGAGGTGCACGGCGCCGGCACCGGGGCCTGGCACGAGGGCGAGCCGATGCATCGGCAGGCGGCCGAGGAGGTGCTGGCCCGCGGCGGCGACCCGTCGGCGTTCGCGGCCCGGGCGCTCACCGAGGAGATGCTCGAGTCCGATCTGGTGCTCACCGCGACGATCGAGCAGGTCGGGTTCGTGGCCGAATTGGTTCCCTCAGCGGCGTCCAAGACGTTCGTGCTGGGGGAGTTCGCCCGGCTGGCCGCGGAGGTCCCCGATGACCTTCCGGGCAGTGACCTGGCCGCGCGCGGGCGCGCGCTGGTCGCGGAGGCCGACCAGCTGCGGGACGGAGCCCGGTACTCCGACGAAGTGCCTGATCCCTGGGGACGCGCGCCCGAGTACTTCACCGCGGTGGCCGACCAGATCGACGACGCGGTGACCGTGCTGGCCGACCGCCTCACCACGAAGGTGGCGCGGGCCTAGTACGGTGGCGCGAGCCACTCGCGAGGGTGGTCCTCCGGTGTGCCCGGGGACCCCGCGAAAACACGGTACGAGCGTTCGTGATACGTTTCACGAGCTAGTCAGATACGCGATTTGGCCCGCTGAACGCCGCCCTGACGACCCCGACCGACGAACTCGGCGCACCGAAGCGCCGCGCCGACCGGAGCCGCCTTATGCCCCGCACCGATTCGCCCCACCCAGGCCGACCGAGCGCTGCTCGTCGGACGGGTTTCTGGGGCCTCAGTCCGCTGCTCGTCGGAGCAGTTGCTGCCGTTTTCGTGCTGGCACTGGCGTTTCTTCTCGGTGGCCTCGAATCGTTGGCCGGTGCATCCGTCGGGCTCGGACTCGTCGTTCTGTTCCTGCTCTCCGGTCGCCTGCCGTTTCTCGTCGACGCGCAACTGGCGCCCGGGGTCGCGTATCTCGTACTCGGCATCAACTACTTGTTCCGGGTCGTGCTCCTACTGGTCGCGCTGGTGGCGCTCAAAGACCAGTCGTGGTTGGACGCCCGGGCACTCGGACTCGTCGTGATCGGGGGTGCGCTCGTATGGAATGCGATAGCGCTCCGCAAGCATCTCGACGGGCTCGGAAAAGTGAACTCCAGCGAAACGGAAACGGGCTCGAACGAGAGCATTCCGTCGGGAACTCAGGCCGGAGGGAGTAGCCGATGATGGCCTCCGCCGATCACGAAGAAACGTCACCCAAGGTCGCGGCCGCGTCGGCGCACAGTGATGAGCGTAATGCCTGGTCAGACCCGGCCGACGTGCCCATGGTCGACCCCTGGCACGTCATCAGCTATCTGATTTCCGGCGTCACGATTTGGGGCGCCGTCGGATGGGTGGCGGCGCGTTGGCTGGACATTCCTGCACTCATCGGAGTCGGATTCGTCATCGGGGGGGTGCTCGGAATCTGGCTGACTTACATCCGGTACGGTAGGCCGCAATCCGGGTCGTCATCTTCGATGACACCTGCCCAGCCTGATCTGCCACGCGCCTCGGCTCCCGCCCGCAACAAGAGCGCTCAGCGACCGTCAGGGCCGCCGTCGTCGTCAGACACCACCGCCGAGGAGGAGAAGCCGTGAGCACCCAGCTCCTTGCCGCCGGCCCCGGATTCGAAGCGCCGGGCCCCGGCGACTTCGAGTTCCCGCCGCTTTTCGGCGAGGGCACGTTCTTCACGAAGCCGATGCTGATCGTCGTGATCGGCACGATCGTGATCGCGGCGTTCTTCTACGCCGCCGCCCGTAACCCCCGGTTGGTACCGGGCAAGCTCCAGTTCGCCGGGGAGTCGGCCTACGGGCTGGTCCGGAACAGCATCGTGATCGACTCGATCGGCACCAAGTACGGCAAGAAGTTCGTGCCTTACATCGTCACGCTGTTCTTCTTCATCCTGGCGCTGAACATCTCCGGCATCATTCCGGTGCTGCAGTTCCCGGCCTCGTCGAAGATCGCTATTCCGGCGTTCCTCGCGATCATCAGCTGGATCATCTACAACTGGGTCGGCATCAGCCGGCAGGGCTTCGTCGGTTATTTCAAGGCGATGATGTTCCCGCCCGGCGTCCCGTGGCCGATCTACTTCCTGCTGGCCCCGCTGGAGCTGTTCTCCACGTTCATCATCCGGCCGTTCACGCTGGCTCTCCGTCTTGCGATGAACATGTTCGCCGGCCACCTGGTGCTGCTGCTCTGCATCCTCGGTGGCGAGTACATGCTCACCGAGGGCACCGGCGCGCTGCCGTTCCTGAGCCCGATCGGGTTCCTCGGCGGGATCATCCTGACCTTCTTCGAAGGCTTCATCCAGATCCTGCAGGCTTACGTGTTCGCGCTCCTCTCCGCGCTGTACATCGCCGGCGCGATGGAAGCCGAGCACTGATCTGACCTCCCCGCCGCCGCGCCCCACCTGATGCGGCGGCCTATTACCCATCGAGAAGGGAACGCAGTTATGGACGGCAGTCTGAACATGGTCGGCTACGGTCTGGCCGCCATCGGCCCCGGCGTCGGTATCGGCCTGATCTTCGCCGCCTACATCTCCGGTGTGGCGCGCCAGCCCGAGGCCCGGGGCACGCTCCAGGGCATCGCGATCCTGGGCTTCGCCCTGGCTGAGGCGCTCGCCATCATCGGTATCGGTCTCGCGTTCGCGCTCTGACGACCATGTCTGCGACGACGGAGATCGTGACGACCTTCCTCGCGTCCGAGGACGGCGAGGTCAATCCGCTCCTCCCGCACACGTCCGAGCTCATCGTCGGACTCGTCGCATTCGCACTGCTCTTCTGGTTCCTCGCGAAGTTCGTTTACCCGCGCTTCGAGGCGACCTTCACCGAGCGGTCGGAAGCGATCGAAGGCGGGATCAAGCGGGCCGAAGAGGCCCAGGCCGAGGCCAAGGCGACGCTCGAGCAGTACCGGGCGCAGCTGGCCGACGCACGGGCCGAAGCGGGCCGGATCCGCGAGGAGGCACGCGCCGAGGGCGCGCGCATCGTCGAGGAGATGCGGGCCGAGGCCCAGGAGCAGGCCGCTCGCATCGTCGAGCGGGGCGAAGAGCAGCTGGCCGCCGAGCGGCAGCGCCTGGTGACCGAGATCCGGGCCGACATCGGCCGGATCGCGGTGGACCTGGCCGGTCGCATCGTCGGTGAGTCGCTGGAGAACGAGGCTCGGCAGAACGGCACGGTCGAGCGGTTCCTCAACGACCTCGACTCGACCACCACCAGCGGAGGGCGGAGCTGATGCACGGCGCTAGCCGGGAGTCCCTGGCCGGCGTCCGCGCGCAGTTCGGCGAGACGGTCGGTGCCGCAGGCACCGACCGTGCGGCCCTGGCCGCCGACCTGCGTGCGGTCGCCGACCTGCTCGGGCGCGAGCCCGGGCTGCGTCGCGCGCTCGCCGACTCCAGCAAGCCGACGGAGAACCGCACCGGTCTCCTCGAGGCGCTGGTCGGCTCGCGGATCGGCGCCGGTGCTCTGGACGTGCTGAAGACCGCGGTCTCGGCGCGCTGGAACAGCGCGCACGACCTGGTCGACGCCGTCGAGCTGCTGTCCGTGGACGCCGAACTGGCCGACGCGGCCGAGCGCGACACGCTGGCCGAGGTCGAAGACCAGCTGTTCCGGTTCGGACGGATCGTCGAGGGCACTCCGCGGCTCTCGCGGTTGCTCACCGACCCGACGGCGTCGGTCGCCCAGCGCACCGAGCTGGCGACCGGGCTGCTCGAGGGGCACTCGGCCGACCCGGTGACCGTGCGCCTGGTGGGCTTCGCGGTCCAGGGGCTGGGCGGCCGGGCGTTCGACGGCTCGCTGCAGCGGCTGGTCGAGCTGACCGCCGCTCGCCGTGACCGCGAGATAGCGTATGTGACAGCGGCCTCACCTCTGACTCCTGAGCAGGAGGAGCGGCTGGCCGCGCGTCTCGCCGCCATCTACGGGCGAACGGTCTCCTTGAAGGTCGAGGTGGACCCGTCGCTACTCGGTGGGGTGACGGTGCGGGTCGGAGACGACCTGTACGACGGGAGCGTTGCCCGCCGGCTCGAACAAGCGCGCGGCGCACTCACCAACTGATCCCACTAGACGTGCTGGCTCGGTCAGCCCCGCTGACCACAAGACGAGATCGAGGAACTATCAGATGGCCGAGCTGACCATCTCCTCCGAGGAGATCCGCGGCGCGATCGAGCGTTACGTCTCTTCCTATTCACCCGAGGTCTCCCGCGAGGAGGTCGGTGTGGTCGCCGATACCGGCGACGGCATCGCCCACGTCGAGGGCCTTCCCTCGACGCTGACCAACGAGCTGCTGCAGTTCGAGGACGGCACTCTCGGCATCGCGCTCAACCTCGAGCCGCGTGAGATCGGTGTCATCATCCTCGGCGAGTTCGGGGGCATCGAGGAGGGCCAGACGGTCCGGCGTACCGGGCAGATCCTGTCCGCCCCGGTCGGCGACGGCTTCCTCGGCCGGGTCGTGGACCCGCTGGGCAACCCGATCGACGGCAAGGGCGAGATCCAGGCCGAGTCCCGCCGCATCCTGGAGCTGCAGGCCCCCACGGTGGTCCAGCGCCAGCCGGTGAAGGAGCCGCTGCAGACCGGCATCAAGGCCATCGACGCGATGACCGCGATCGGCCGGGGCCAGCGGCAGCTGATCATCGGTGACCGCCAGACCGGCAAGACCGCGGTGGCGATCGACACGATCATCAACCAGCGGGCGAACTGGGAGAGCGGCGACCCGAAGAAGCAGGTCAAGTGCATCTACGTCGCGATCGGCCAGAAGGGTTCGACGATCGCCTCGGTGCGCGGTGCCCTCGAAGAGGCCGGCGCGATGGAGTACACGACGATCGTCGCAGCTCCGGCGTCCGACCCGGCGGGCTTCAAGTACATCGCGCCCTACACCGGCTCGGCCATCGGCCAGCACTGGATGTACCAGGGCCAGCACGTCCTGATCATCTTCGACGACCTCACCAAGCAGGCCGAGGCCTACCGCGCGGTGTCGCTGCTGCTGCGTCGCCCGCCGGGCCGCGAGGCCTACCCGGGTGACGTCTTCTACCTGCACTCGCGGCTGCTCGAGCGCTGCGCGAAGCTGTCGGACGAGCTGGGCGGCGGCTCGATGACCGGTCTGCCGATCATCGAGACCAAGGCCAACGACATCTCGGCCTACATCCCGACCAACGTCATCTCGATCACCGACGGCCAGGTCTTCCTCGAGACCGACCTGTTCAACTCGGGTGTCCGCCCGGCGATCAACGTCGGTACCTCGGTCTCCCGGGTCGGTGGTTCGGCGCAGGTCAAGGCGATGCGGTCGGTCGCCGGTCGGCTGCGTCTCGACCTGGCCCAGTACCGCGAGCTCGAGGCGTTCTCGGCGTTCGGCTCGGACCTCGACCGCGCGTCGCGCAACCAGCTCGAGCGCGGGGCCCGGCTGGTCGAGCTGCTCAAGCAGCCGCAGTACACCCCCTTCCCGGTGAACGAGCAGGTCGTCTCGGTCTGGTCCGGCACCACCGGCCAGCTCGACGAGATCCCGGTCGCCGACATCAGCCGCTTCGAGTCGGAGTTCCTCGACTTCATGCGGCGGAACAAGGCCGACATCCTCAGCACGATCGCGGAGACCGGCCAGCTGAGCGACGACACCGTGTCTGCCCTCACCGACGCGATCGGCGAGTTCAAGCAGCAGTTCGAGGTCGGCGCGAGCAGCGACCAGGTCATCGAGGCCAAGGACGAGGACTCGTCCGAGACCGTCACCCGGCACACCGACTCGGAGGGCTGATCGTGGCCGCCTCGCTTCGGGTGCTGCGCCGCCGGATCAAGTCGGTCCGGCAGACCCAGAAGATCACCAAGGCGCAGGAGCTCATCGCCACCTCGCGGATCGCGAAGGCGCGCGCCCGGGTCGAGGCGTCCCGTCCGTACACGGACGAGATCACCCGGGTGCTCACCGCCCTGGCGACGAACTCCTCGGCGCTGGACCACCCGCTGCTCAACGCCCGCGAGCACGTCAAGCGGGTCGGGATCCTGCTGATCACGAGCGACCGCGGCCTGGCCGGCGGATACAACGCGAACGTGATCCGCCGGGCCGAGCAGCTCGTGGCCCAGGTCGAGTCCGAGGGCGCGGAGCCCGTGCTGTACGTGATCGGCCGCAAGGGCGCCGCGTACTACCGGTTCCGCAACCGGCCGATCGAGCGGTCGTGGACGGGCTTCTCCGAGTCGCCGGACTTCGACGACGCCAAGGAGGTCGGCGAGGTTCTCGTCCAGACGTTCCTGGCCGGCGCCGACGACACGGTGGACGGTCCGGGCCTCGACGGCATCCGGGGCGTCGACGAGCTGCACCTGGTCTCGACCGACCTCGTGTCGATGATCACCCAGCGTCCGGTCGCCCATCGGTTCGCGCCGATGGACGTCTCGGAGGAAGACCACCCCGAGGGGCCCCGGCCGATCTACGAGTTCGAGCCGGAGCCCGAGCAGCTGCTGTCCGCGCTGCTCCCGAAGTACCTGAACACCCGCATCTACGCGGCTCTGCTGGAGTCCGCGGCCTCGGAGTCGGCGTCGCGCCGGCAGGCGATGAAGTCGGCCAGCGACAACGCCGACGACCTCGTCAAGAGCCTCAGCCGTGAGGCGAACGCGGCACGCCAGGCCCAGATCACCCAGGAGATCAGCGAGATCGTTGGTGGCTCCAACGCCCTCGCCGCTGCAGGAAGTGACGACTGATGACTGCCACCACTGTTGAGAACACGGCCGGGACGCAGTCCGAGGCCGCCGCCGGCCGCGTCGTATCCGTTCGCGGCCCCGTCGTCGACGTCGAGTTCGGCAAGAACACGATTCCCGACCTGTTCAACGCGCTCCACGTGAAGGTCGACGTGGAGAGCATCGCGAAGACGCTGACCCTCGAGGTCGCCCAGCACCTGGGCGACAACGTGGTCCGCACGATCTCGATGCAGCCCACCGACGGCCTGGTCCGCGGGGCCGAGGTGATCGACACCGGTTCCGCGATCACGGTCCCGGTCGGCGACATCACCAAGGGCCGGGTGTTCAACGCGCTCGGCGAGTGCCTCAACCTCGAAGAGGGCGAGACGCTCGAGGTCACCGACCGGTGGGAGATCCACCGTGACCCGCCGCCGTTCGACCAGCTCGAGAGCAAGACCGAGGTCTTCGAGACCGGTCTGAAGGCGATCGACCTGCTCACCCCGTACGTCCGAGGCGGAAAGATCGGCCTCTTCGGCGGCGCCGGCGTGGGCAAGACGGTGCTCATCCAGGAGATGATCATCCGCGTCGCCAACAACTTCGGCGGTGTGTCGGTGTTCGCCGGCGTGGGTGAGCGCACCCGCGAGGGCAACGACCTCATCCTGGAGATGGACGAGAGCGGCGTGCTCGAGAAGACCGCGCTGGTCTTCGGCCAGATGGACGAGCCGCCGGGCACGCGTCTGCGGGTCGCGCTGGCCGCGCTCACGATGGCGGAGTACTTCCGCGACGTCCAGAACCAGGACGTGCTGCTGTTCGTCGACAACATCTTCCGGTTCACCCAGGCCGGCTCGGAGGTCTCGACCCTCCTCGGCCGCATGCCGTCCGCGGTGGGTTACCAGCCCACGCTGGCCGACGAGATGGGCGAGCTGCAGGAGCGCATCACGTCGACCCGGGGCCGGTCGATCACCTCGATGCAGGCGATCTACGTCCCCGCCGACGACATCACCGACCCGGCGCCGCACACGGTGTTCGCGCACCTCGACGCCACCACCACGCTGTCTCGGGCGATCTCCGACAAGGGCATCTACCCGGCGATCGACCCGCTGGACTCGACGTCCCGGATCCTCGACGCGCGGTACATCGGTGAGGAGCACTACCGGGTCGCGACCCGCACCAAGGAGATCCTCCAGCGGTACAAGGAGCTCCAGGACATCATCGCGATCCTCGGTATCGACGAGCTCTCCGAGGAAGACAAGCTCCTCGTCGGCCGGGCCCGTCGGATCGAGCGGTTCCTGTCGCAGAACACCTACGCGGCCGAGCAGTTCACCGGTATCCCCGGTTCGACCGTGCCGGTCAAGGACACGATCGAGGCGTTCAAGGCCATCGCGGCCGGCGAGCTCGACAAGTTCCCCGAGCAGGCGTTCTTCATGTGCGGCGGGATCGAAGACGTGGAGAAGAAGGCGGCCGAGCTCGCCAAGGAGTGATTCTTGGGTCCCGGGCCACAGGCCCGGGACCCACACCCCCCACAAAACGTTAAGGAGCAGTGGTGGCCGAGCTTCACGTCGAGGTCGTGTCGGTCGAGGAGAAGATCTGGTCCGGCGAGGCGACGATCCTGATCGCCCGGACGGTCGAGGGCGAGCTGGCCATCATGCCGGGGCACACGCCGCTGCTCGGTGAGCTGGTGGACCCGGGCGAGGTCCTGGTGCGCAGCGCCGACGGCGAGCACCGCTGGACCGTCCACGGAGGGTTCCTCTCGGTCTCCGACACGGGTGTCTCGGTACTGGCGGAGAACGTGAGTACCCCCGAGGGTTCTCGCGCCGGGCAGTACTGAGGCCGGAGCAGGCACGGGGGCGCGCGGGATGACCACCGTGCTCGAGGCGGTAGCCCTGCTGCTTGCGTTCATCTTTCTGCTGCTGGCGGTGTTGTTCGTCCGTCGGCTGTTGATCGCCCGGAGCGGCGCGGTCGAGTTGTCGGTCCGGCTGTACCGGGCCCGCCTCGGCCGCGGCTGGGCGCTCGGGCTCGCCCGCTTCGCCGGTGACCAGCTGCGCTGGTACCGGCTCTTCAGTTTCAGCCCGTGGCCGCGCCGGGTGCTCACCCGTCGGGATCTGGTCGTGGTGGGGCGTCGCGACCCCAGCGAGCAGGAGACGCTCGCGCTGCTGACCGGCTCGGTCGTGCTGGAGTGCACCGACCGGAGCGGCCCGGTCGAACTCGCGATGAGCGGGTCGGCGCTGACCGGCTTCCTCTCCTGGCTGGAGTCGGCCGCGCCGGGCTCGTTCCCTACGCGCTAGCTCCGGGCTTCCACAGGACGTCGCCGTCCGGGTTGGCGATCCGGGACAGGATGAACAGCAGGTCCGAGAGCCGGTTGAGGTACTTGGCCGGGATCTCGTGGGTGATCTCGGGCTCGGCTTCGAGCAGCGTCCAGGTGGAGCGCTCGGCCCGCCGGACGACGGTCGTGGCCTGGTGCAGCAGGGCGGCGCCGGGCGTCCCGCCCGGCAGGATGAAGCTGTCGAGTTTGGGCAGCCGGCCGTTGAACTCGTCGCACCAGCCTTCGAGCCGCTCGACCTGCGTCTCGGTGACCCGCAGCGGCGGGTACTTCGGGTCTTCCGCGACGGGCGTCGCCAGGTCGGCTCCGACGTCGAACAGGTCGTTCTGTACTGCTTTCAGGACGTCCGCCACCTCCGGCGCGAGCTGCCCCAGGGCCAGCGCGACGCCGATCACCGCGTTCGATTCGTTGACGTCGGCGTAGGCCCCGATCCGGGGATGCGTCTTCGGCACCCGGCTCAGGTCGCCCAGGTTGGTCGTACCGGAATCGCCGGTCTTCGTATAGATGCGGGTCAGGTGTACGGCCATCCACCGAGCATAGGCACCGGTCATCCACCGGACGGCCGGACCGTTGTGGACATGACACGGAGCACACGCCCGAGCCCTGTACCGTGGCCGCGTGGAGCTTTTTCGAGTGACAGGTGGGACCCCACTGGTCGGTGAGGTCACAGTCAGCGGCGCCAAGAACAGCGTCCTCAAGCTGATGGCGGCGTCGCTGCTGGTCGAGGGACGGACGGTTCTCACCAACGTCCCGCGCATCCTCGACGTCACGATCATGAGCGAGGTGCTCCGGCGGCTGGGCTGCGAGGCCGCGCTCGAGGGCGACACGCTGACGATCGACGTGCCGGCGGTGCCGGGCACGGAGGCCGACTACAACCTGGTCCGCCGAATGCGGGCGTCGATCAACGTGCTGGGGCCGCTGCTGGCCCGGCGCGGCGAGGTGCGGGTGCCGCACCCGGGTGGTGACGCGATCGGGTCCCGCGGGCTCGATTACCACATCGCGGGTCTCGAGCGGATGGGCGCCGAGATCACCAGCGAGCACGGCTTCGTCGTGGCCCGGGCGTCCCGCCTGCACGGCGCGCGGATCTGGCTCGACTTCCCGAGCGTCGGCGCCACCGAGAACATCCTGATGGCCGCCGTCCTGGCCAAGGGCACGACGGTGATCGACAACGCGGCCCGCGAGCCCGACATCGTCGACATCTGCTCGATGCTCAAGGAGATGGGCGCCGAGATCTCCGGCGCCGGCACGTCGACGCTCGAGATCGAGGGCGTCGAGGAGCTCCGTCCGGTCACCCACCGCACGGTGCCCGACCGCATCGTCTCCGGCACCTGGGCGTTCGCCGCCGCGATCACCCAGGGTGACATCATCGTCCGGCGGGGCGAGCCGCGGCACCTGGAGATCGCGCTCGACAAGCTCAACCAGGCCGGCGCGCACATCGACCTGCTCGACCCGATGCAGCCCGGCGAGGGCTTCCGGGTCCGGATGGACCGGCGCCCCAAGGCCGTCGACATCGTCACGCTGCCCTACCCGGGCTTCGCCACCGACATGCTGCCGATGGCGATCACGCTGGGCGCGGTGGCCGACGGGCCGTCGATGGTCACCGAGAACGTCTTCGACGCCCGGTTCATGTTCATCAACGAGATGCTGCGCCTCGGCGCCGACGTGCGCACCGACGGGCACCACGCGGTCGTCCGCGGGAAGACCTGGCTGTCCGGCGCCCCGGTGAAGGCCACCGACATCCGGGCCGGCGTCGGCCTGGTGATCGCGGGTCTACGGGCCGACGGCGTCACCGAGGTGGCCGACGCGTTCCACATCGACCGCGGCTACCCCGACTTCCTCAGCCAGATGCGTGGGCTCGGCGCGACGATCGAGCGCATCAAGGTCGAGGACGACGAGTTCCCCGCCGTCTGAGAACCGATTGATCAGTAGGTGCCGGGCCCGACCAGGGCCCGGGCCTGCTCGACGTCCGCGGCGAACACGAGGACCCGGACGCGGCCGCGGCCGGCCTCGGCGGTGGTCGACCGGATGTTGGCGTCCGACAGCACGGCGCGCAGCGCGTTCGCCTCGCCCCGGGAGGGCGCGACCGCGACCTCGTGGAGGAGACCGTAATCGGTGCTCTTTCCGTCCGGACGCGGGCCCACGACCCGCTGGGTTCCGTACGTCCACCGCAACAGCAAAGCCAGGAACGCCACCACCAGGAGAGCGACGATCGGAGCTACGACACCCGTCACGGCTCCAGTGTGCCAGCCCAGAGCCATGCTGACGACGGCCATGTGGCTGCAGTTGCGCACACCCGTATTGTCCTGAATAGGTGATAATGCGTACCGAGACGCTGTTAGCGGAGAGGTACGCATGATGAGCCAGATCGTCACCGCCGGCCCTCGGCTCGATGCGGCGACGGTCGGTGCGCTGCGTGGACGTCTGGACGAGGCGATCGGGTCGGGTTCGGGGCCGCTCGTGCTCGATCTGAGCGCGGTCCAGACCGTCGACGCGATCGGGCTCGGCATGCTGCTCGGGGTCGAGCGCCGGGCCGCGTGCGCCCAGCGTGAACTGCTCCTGCGTGACGTGCCGCTGCGCGTGGCCCGGCTGTTGCGGGCGACGGGGCTGAGCCGGGTCCTCCGCCACGAGACGCATCACCTTGCTCGATTCACCTGACCGGTTGTGGCGTGCGTCATCGCCGTAGGCCAGTTACCCGTCAGTAGACTTCTCGGCACCGACGCCGGAGGTGCCCGATGCCGTACCCGTCCTCGCCGGAACGCGATCGCCCCTGGGTGATGCGGACGTACGCCGGCCACTCGTCCGCGGCGGCCTCGAACGCGCTGTACCGGCGGAACCTGGCCAAGGGCCAGACCGGTCTGTCGGTGGCCTTCGACCTGCCGACGCAGACCGGCTACGACCCCGACCACGAGCTGGCGGCCGGGGAGGTGGGCAAGGTCGGCGTGCCGATCTCCCACCTGGGCGACGCCCGGATCCTGTTCGACGGCATCCCGCTCGACCGGATGAACACGTCGATGACGATCAACGCGACCGCGATGTGGCTGCTCGCGCTCTACGAGGTCGTCGCGCTGGAGCAAGGTGCGGAGCTGACGGACCTCACCGGCACGACCCAGAACGACATCATCAAGGAGTACCTCTCCCGGGGCACCTACGTGTTCCCCCCGGCGCCGAGCCTGCGGCTGATCACCGACATGATCGCCCACACGGTCGTCGCGCTGCCGAAGTGGAACCCGATCAACATCTGCTCGTACCACCTGCAGGAGGCCGGTGCGACGCCGGTGCAGGAGGTCGCGTACGCGCTGTCGACCGCGATCGCCGTGCTCGACGCGGTCCGCGACTCCGGCCAGGTGCCGCAGGAGCGGATGGGTGACGTCGTCGCCCGGATCTCGTTCTTCGTCAACTCCGGGATGCGGTTCGTCGAGGAGATGTGCAAGCTGCGGGCGTTCGCGCAGCTCTGGGACGAGATCACGCTCTCGCGCTACGGGGTGGAGAACCCGAAGCACCGGCGGTTCCGGTACGGCGTCCAGGTGAACTCGCTCGGCCTCACCGAGGCGCAGCCGGAGAACAACGTCCAGCGGATCGTGCTGGAGATGCTCGGCGTGACGCTCTCGCGCAACGCGCGGGCCCGGGCCGTGCAGCTCCCGGCCTGGAACGAGGCGCTCGGCCTGCCCCGGCCCTGGGACCAGCAGTGGGCGCTGCGCATGCAGCAGGTGCTCGCGTTCGAGAGCGACCTGCTGGAGTACGAGGATCTGTTCGACGGCTCCCGCGTGGTCGAGGAGAAGGTCGGGTCGATTCTGGAGGGTGCGCGGGCGGAGATCGCCCGGGTGCAGGACCGCGGTGGTGCGGTTGCGGCGATCGAGTCCGGCTACATGAAGGGCGAGCTCGTGCGCTCGCTGGCCGAGCGTCGGGCCCGGGTCGAGGCCGGCGAGGACGTGATCGTCGGCGTCAACAAGTACACCGAGACCGAGCCGAGCCCGCTCACCGGGGCCGAGAAGGCGATCTTCACGGTCGACGCGGACGTCGAGCAGGCCGCGCGCGACCGGCTCGCGGCCTGGAAGGCCGACCGCGACCAAGCCTCGGTCGACGCCACGCTGGCCGCGCTCGCGGACGCGGCCAAGAACGACACGAACCTGATGGAGCCGACGATCGCCTGCGTGCGGGCCGGCGTCACGACGGGGGAGTGGGCCGGCGTGCTGCGGAACGTGTTCGGCGAGTACCGGGCACCGACCGGGGTGTCGGCGGCCGCGGCCTCGAACCCCGGTGACTCGATCGCCGCGGTTCGCGAGCGGGTGCGCGCCACCGGTGAACAGCTGGGCGGACGGCTGCGGATGCTCGTCGGCAAGCCGGGTCTGGACGGCCACTCCAACGGCGCCGAGCAGATCGCGGTGCGGGCCCGGGACGCCGGGTTCGAAGTCGTCTACCAGGGCATCCGGTTGACCCCGGCGCAGATCGTCGCGGCCGCGGTCGCCGAGGACGTGCACGTGGTCGGGCTGTCGATCCTGTCGGGTGCGCACGCGCTGGCCGTGCCGGCCGTGATCGACGGGCTACGCGCCGCCGGTCTGGACGACGTTCCGGTGATCGTCGGCGGCATCATTCCCGAGGACGACGCCGAGATGCTGAAGGCGGCCGGGGTCGCGCGGGTGTTCACGCCGAAGGACTACGGGCTGAACGAGATCATGTCGGAGATCGTCACGGTCATTGAACAGACTCACGGGCTCGCTACGGCCTGAGCCTCTTCCTCTTCTTCCTTGGTCTCGGTGAGCGCGTCTAGCGCGGACGGCGTGCGGAGCATGCCGTTGCTCGCGACGGCCACCCGCGACGCCGGGGGCAGCGCGCTGACCGACTCGACCAGGTAGTCGGCGAGGGCCGCGGCCCCGACCCGCTCGAAGTCCGAGTCGGGGTTGTACCCGGCGACGCTCCAGCCGACCAGGCCGGGCGCGCCGAGCGCGGACTTGGTGAGCGCGGCGAGCTGCTCCCAGTTCAGGCCACCGGGCAGCGGACGCTCGGTGGCGGCCAGCGCCTGCGCCGAGAGCACGCTCAGATCGACGTGCAACCACCACTGCTCGCCGGTACGCCGGATGTGCTCGACGGCCTCGATCGCGTGCCGCACGACGGCCGCGCCCGGCACCGGGTGGGGGCCGGCCACGCCGAGATCCTGGGCCGACCGGATCCGGATGCTGCCGGACAGCGACGGGATGCCCTCGGCGGTGAGCTCGTCGGCGTCCCGGGTGCCGAGGACCGCGACCGCGCCCGGGGGCACCAGCGGCAGCCGTCTGGACAGGCCGTTGGAGAGCACCGCGTTGGTCTGCGCTAGCAGCGCCAGGCCGAGCGTGCAGTCGGACGCGACGCCGGTCGGCGACTTGTCGGGCGGCCACGCGCACTCGCGACCGGACAGCACGAGCAGGCCGGTGGGGCCCTCGGGGCGGTGCCCGGTCGCGACCAGGCCGCCGAGCAGCACCGGGTTGTCGCCGCCGAGCAGCAGCGGCAGGTTGCCGCTTCCGTGGCTCGCGGAGACCGCGTCGGCCACGCCGTCGATCATCGCGGCGAGCGCCTGCTCGTTCAGCAGACCGGTCTCGGAGTTCCGGGTCAGCGATCGGTCGCCCCCGGCCACCGGCGGCGGCTCCTGCGGCGACCAGCCGGACGGCAGCGCCGCCCGGACGCGTCCCACCAGCCCCTGGGCGTGGACGGCGGCCGGTGCGGCGGCGGCGCCGCCCGCCCGGCCGGACGCGCTGAACGGCACGCTGATGATGTCGATCTCCATCGGACCCCCCTGCGGTCGTGCTGCCGGGGTTCTACCCGGTCGAGTGACCGTGACACGTTCCTGTGGCTCCTGCTACACCTCGAGGAATGAGCCGTCCACTATGTTACCTAAGCAGAGGGTCTGACTGAATTACGGCATTCTTTCGGGTCTTGCGGAGGCGTCGGCGGGCCCGGATCTTCCGGTAGGCCCAGACGAAGAACGCGACCATCGCGACCAGCGCCACGACGACGAGCACGGGCGCCAGGAGCGCGAGCAGGGAGAGCCCGACGCTCGCGACGTCTTCGAGGACGCTGACCACCGGCGCGGCGAAACCGGCGCTCCCGGCGTTCAGAACCGGGCGGGCGGTGGCTTTTCCGGCGTGGACGACCAGCGCGAGCACGACGCCGACGGCGATCGGCACCCAGGCGCCGTGCTCGACGAAACTGCCGGGGTCGTTCACGGTCACCGCGTCGGACGTCGCGGTGGCGCCGAACGCGAGGCCGCCTGCGGTCGGCCGGACGACGGTCTGCAGGACGTCGTTCAGCGAGTCGACGACCGGCACCTTGTCGGCGACCATCTCGATCGCCAGCAGGGCGGCCAGGATCACCAGCGCCCAGCCGCTGTCGAGCCACTGCCAGCCGGCCGGGAGCGTGACGGTGTCGGTGAAGCGGGAGAGCACCCCGAGCGTGAGCAGCGGGATGTAGGCGTTCAGACCTGACGAGGCAGCCAGACCGGTACCGGTGAGAAATTCGAGCACGCTTCACACGGTAGAACCGTGGTGCGACAGTTACGCGCTGCTGTCAGGAAGGCGGCGTAATCGGCTCGGGGTCGGGCTGGGGCTCCGGGTCCGGGGGCAGCGGGGACGGGCCGGGCTCCGGAGACGGCTCGGGGCCCGGGTACGGGCTGGGACCGGGCGGGGGGACCGGAACCGGCGCGGGGGCCGGCGGCGGCACCGGCGGGCCCGGCATCGGCAGCGGAGGTACGCGGTTCTCGAACGGAGCGGTCATGGGCCAGAGCGTGGCACGCTCACGCCCCGCTGTCGACGCGTCGACCGGCGCGCCGCGGGCGGCGTTCGCTCAGTCCGGGTCCTCGATCTCGGCCGGGAGACGTCCTAGGCGGACGGCCGCGGCCAGCGCGTCGTGGTCGGACTCGGTCTGGTCGGCGTAGGCCACCGCGAACGACGCGATCGCCTGGTCGAAGTCGTCACCGTCGCCCGTGTCACCGTCCACGTAGCCGCTCAGCACGCGCGGATCCGCCGACTGGGCGTGCGACCGCGCCAGCACCGCGCCCACGACCCGGGCGTAGTCGTCGAGCTGGTTCGGCTTCAGCAGCGCCGGGTCGATGCTGCCCTTCATGTCGCGGAACTGGCGGACCAGGAACGGCCGGCCGTCGACCGTCGTCCATCCGAGCAGGATGTCGCTGACCGTCTGCATCCAGCGCTGCCCGCGCACGATCCGCTCGCCGTTGTGCTCGTACGGTGTCGCCTCCACGTACGGCGCCAGCGCGGACGGACCGGCCTCCTTCACCTGCAGCACGAGCGCGTCCTCGCCGTTGCCGTGCAGCAGGACGATGAAGCTGCGCCGTCCGACGCTGCCCAGCCCGACGACCCGGTGCGCGATGTCGGCCACCGAGTACCGCTGGAGCAGTTGCTTGAGCTCGTCGTCGAGGCAGCCGCTGGCGTACTCCTCGAGGCCGTCCAGCACCGACTGCTCGGTCTCCGGGCTCACGTGGGCGAGGATCGGCGGGTCGTCGACGAACCGCCAGTGGTCGGTCTCGGCCCGCTCGGCGAACTTCTCGACGACCCGGCGGCTGGTGTTCCTCCGGGCCTTCTTGCCGATCCTCTTGAAGACTTCGCCGAGCTGATCGACGTCGAAATGGTCGATCGTCTTCTCGTCGGTGGTCAGGTAGAACGCGTCCAAGATCGGCATGTGCGCGAGCTCGCGCAGGGCGGCGCGGTAGGTGCGGGCCGCGTCGGACGCGGCCGCACGGGCGCGGCCCTCGTCGACGCCGGCCTCGCGGCCGGCCACGACGAGGCTGGCCGCCAGACGCTTGAGGTCCCATTCCCAGGGTCCGACGACGGTCTCGTCGAAGTCGTTGACGTCCATCACCAGACGACGCTCGGGCGACGCGTACAGGCCGAAGTTCGATGCGTGGGCGTCGCCGCAGATCCAGGCCGTGATGCCGGACGTCGGGGTGGGCGCCAGATCGGCCGCCATCAGACCGGCGCTGCCGCGGAGGAACGCGAACGGGGACGCGACCATCCGGCCGACGCGGAGCGCGATCAGCTGGTCGACGCGGCCTTCGTTGGTGCGCTCGACGAACTCGACCGGGTCGGGGCGGTCGTGCGCGCGCCCGTAGCGGGAGTGGGTGGTGACCGGGGTCTTGTCGCGGAGCGCGACGCCGGCGGCGTGCACCTCCAGCGGATCGGACCAGGTTCCGAAGACGTGGCTGACGAATCTGCTGGTCGGTGCGCTCACGACGATGACGTTAGCGCCGCCGCGGTTGGATCGATGTCTGGCACCCGACTAGCCTGATTCGCCGTGCGCCTGGTCATTGCTCGCTGCTCGGTCGACTACATCGGTCGGCTCACCGCCCACCTGCCGCCCGCGACGCGGTTGCTGCTGGTCAAGTCGGACGGTTCGGTGTCGATCCACGCCGACGACCGGGCCTACAAGCCGCTGAACTGGATGAGCCCGCCGTGCCGGCTGGAAGAGCAGCCCGGCGTGTGGACGGTGATCAACAAGGCGGGCGAGGAACTGCGGATCACGATCGACGAGGTGCTGCACGACTCGTCGCACGAGCTCGGGGTCGACCCCGGGCTGGTGAAGGACGGGGTCGAGGCCGATCTGCAGCGGCTGCTGGCCGAGCACATCACGACGCTGGGGGAGGGGTACACGCTGGTGCGGCGCGAGTACCCGACCGCGATCGGCCCGGTCGACATCCTCTGCAAGGACGCGGCCGGCGGCACGGTCGCGGTCGAGATCAAGCGGCGCGGCGAGATCGACGGCGTGGAGCAGCTGACCCGCTATCTGGAGCTGTTGAACCGGGATCCGTTGCTGGCGCCGGTGAGTGGGGTGTTCGCGGCTCAGCAGATCAAGCCGCAGGCGTCGGTGCTGGCGCTCGACCGGGGGATCCGGTGCGTGACGCTCAACTACGACGCGCTGCGGGGGATCGACGACTCGGACGGAAAGCTGTTCTAGGTCAGAGTTGTGAGGCGCCGCCGTCGACGGTGAGTTCGGCGCCGGTCGTGAACGTCGCCTCGAACGCCAGGAACAGCACGGCCCTGGCGATCTCGTCCGGCCTCCCGAAGCGACCCATCGGGTTGTCGGCGGCCATCTGCGCCTTGGTCTGCGCGGCGACCTCGGGCGGCAGGTTGCGGTCGAGGATGCCGGTGTCGATCGGCCCGGGGCTCACCGCGTTGACCCGGATCCCGGCGGGCAGCAGTTCGCGTCCGAGGCTCCGGGCCATCAGCCGTAGCGCGGCCTTCGTCGCCGCGTACACGCTGACCATCGGATACCCGACGACGTTCACCACCGAGGTGGTCAGCACGACGCCGCTGCCCGGGTTGAGCAGCGGCGCCAGCTTCTGGACGGTGAAGTACGGGCCCTTGGCGTTGATCGCGAACACCTCGTCGTAGGCCTGTTCGGTGACGGCCTCGAACGGCGCGAAGTACGGGATGCCCGCGTTGACGAACAGCGCGTCGATCGTCCCGAACTCGGTCTTCACCCGATCGGCCAGCGCCTCGACGTCGGCCACCGACCCGGCGTCGCTGCGGACTCCGATCGCCGCCTCGCCGAGTTGTGTGACGGCCGCGTCGAGCGTCGACTGGGTGCGCCCGGTGATCAGGACGCGGGCCCCGCCGTCCACCAGGGCGGCCGCCGTCGTCAGGCCGAAGCCGCTGCTGCCGCCGGTGATCACGACGTTCCTGCCTTCGTATGTGCTCATGACACCGAGTCAAATCCGCTGGTCCGGATGTCGTCCAAGACCCGTTTCGCAACTCGTCATGCCTCGGCGGCATGGGGGTAGATTCCAAAAGGTGCCCGATACTGTGCCGGTTGGACTGGACGCGGCCCTCGACTTCGACCTGCGGCTCGTGCGGTACTTCACGGTCGTGGCCGAGCATCTGAATTTCGCCAAGGCGGCCGAGGCGCTGCACGTGGCGCAGCCCGCTCTGAGCCGGCAGATCATGCGGCTCGAGCAGCAGCTCGGCGTCCGGCTGCTCGATCGGACGCCGCAGGGCAGCCGGCTGACCGAGGCCGGTCGGGTGTTCCTGCCGCAGGCGCTGGGCCTGTTGCGGTCCGCGCGGCAGGCCGCGCACGCGGCCACGGCCTCGGCGAACTCGCTCACGGTCGGTTCGGTCGAGCAGATCGTGGTGACGCCCGCCGTGCGCGACCTCCGCCGCCGTCGTCCGGACGCCCGGGTCGACGTCCGGCACCTGAACTGGTGCGACGCTCATCCGGCGCTGCTCGACGGGTCGGTCGACGTGCTCGTGGGCCGGACGCCGTTCCCGTTCCCGCTCGACGATCTCGACGTGACCGAGCTGTACGAGGAGCCGTCGGTGCTCGTCGTGCCGCTGTTCCACCGGCTTGCCGCCCGGACGTCGGTCACGCCGGACGACTACGCCGACGAGCCGATGCTGCCGTGCCCGGTGACGTCGATGGCGTCGAACACGTTCTGGCGGTTGGAGCCCGGCCGCGCGTCGGCCGACCCTCCGGCCACGATCGACGGGTGGGAGACGAAGCTGGAGCGGGTCGCCGACGGCGAAGCGGTGGCGATCCGTCCGGCGGGCGACCGGCGCAGCACGCTCCGGCCCGATCTGGCCACGATCCCGATCGAGGGCCTGGCCCCGTTCCGAGTAGTCGTCGCCACCCGCCGAAACGCCACCGCCCCCTTGCTCGACGACTTCCGCGAATCCGCGCAGCTACTCCGGGAGCAGGCGCCCGGCCAGGAGTTCGTAGGAGCGTAGGCGGGCGGCGTAGTCCGGGGCCGGGGTGGCGATGATCAGTTCGTCGGCCTCCGTGTCTTCCAGCAGCGCCTTCAAGCCGCTGACCACCTCGTCGGGCGGGCCGACGGTCAAGCGGCCGGCCATCGCCTCGCGGGCGGCCGGGAACGACGGTGAGGCGGCGAACTCCTTGACCTCCTCCGGGGACGTCGGTGACGGGCGCCCGGAGCGGAGCTTGGCCATGTTGAGCGTCCAGAACGCGGCGAACTCGTCGACCTCGGCGGCGTCCTCGGACGCGAACGCGATCGTCGAGACGCTGCTGCGCGGAGCGTCGAGGAACTGCGACGGGCGGAAGTCGCGACGGTAGGCGCGCAGGACCGGGCCGGCGAGCTCGGGGTTGATCTGGTGCGCGAAGCTCGCGGCCAGCCCGTTCACCGCCGCGAACCGCGCTCCGTACTCGCTCGACCCCAGCACCCACAGCTCGGGCGACGTCGGCACGACCGGCGTCGCCTGCACTTGAGCGAACGGGTGATCGGAGGGGAACCCGTCGGTCAAGAACGCCAACAACGAACCCATGAGCTGCGGAAACTCGTTGCCCATGACCTTTTCTTCGGAGCCGCGCAGGGCCAGCGCGGTCAGCCCGTCGGTGCCCGGCGCCCGGCCCAGACCGAGGTCGATCCGGCCCGGGAACATGGCCTCCAGCGTCCGGAACGTCTCGGCGACCTTCAGCGGCGCGTGGTTCGGCAGCATGATGCCGCCCGCGCCCACCCGCAACGTCGTCGTCGCCGCTCCGACCCGGGCGATCAGCAGCTCCGGTGCCGTGCAGGCCAGCGTCGGCGAGTTGTGGTGCTCGGAGAACCAGATCCGCCGGTAGCCCAGCTGCTCCACGGACCGCGCCAGCGACACGCTCGCCTCGATCGCCTCGTGAGCGGTACCGCCATACGGAATGCCGACGAAATCCAGCACGGAGACAGCGTCCATACCGATTCCAACCCCCCACCTCCGGAGGCATTCCCCGCGCTAACGTGCGGAGCATGAGTACTGCTCCGGTCGCCAAGAAGGTTCCGTTCGTTCGTAGCTTCCACGGCGACGAGTTCCAGGACGACTACGCCTGGCTGGCCGACAAGGAAGACCCCGATACGCTGCCGTACCTCACGGCCGAGAACGAGTACACCGAGCAGCAGACCGCTCACCTGGAGAGCCTCCGCGAGACGCTGTTCGACGAGATCAAGCGCCGCACCCAGGAGACCGACCTCTCGGTGCCCAGTCGCAAGGGCGACTGGTGGTACTACTCCCGCACCGAAGAGGGCAAGCAGTACGGCATCCACTGCCGGCTGGCCGCCGAGAACGACCAGATCACCCCGCCCGACACCAAGGACGGCGCCGCCCTGCCCGGCGAGGTGATCCTGCTCGACGAGAACGCCGTCGCCGGTGACCAACCGTTCCTCGCGCTCGGCACGTTCGACGTCAGCCCGGACGACCGGCTGCTCGCGTACTCGACCGACTTCGCCGGCGACGAGCGTTTCACGCTCCGGATCAAGGACCTCACGACCGGCGAGGACCTCGCCGACGAGGTCCCCAACACGTCCTACGGCACCGCCTGGTCGGCCGACGGCACCGAGCTCTTCTACCTCACGGTCGACGACGCCTGGCGGCCGAACCAGGTCTGGCGGCACACCGTCGGCACGCCCGCCGACCAGGACACCGTGGTCTTCGAGGAGCCCGACGAGCGGTTCTGGGTCGGCGTCGGCCTGTCCCGCAGCGAGGCGTACATCGTCGTCCAGACCAGCAGCAAGACCACCAGCGAGGTGCACGTCCTCGACGCGAGGACCCCCCGGGACGACCTGCAACTGATCGCTCCGCGCCGTGACGGCGTCGAGTACTCGGTCGACCACCAGGCCGACGCGCCCGGCCGCGACGAGCGCTTCCTGGTCCTGCACAACGACGACGCCGAGAACTTCGAGCTCGCCACCGCCCCGATCGACGCCCCGGCCGACTGGACACCGCTGATCCCGCACGACCCCGCGGTTCGCCTCTCCGACGTCGACGCGTTCGCCGGCCACGTCGTCGTCCACCTGAGGAAGGACGGGCTGACCGGCCTGCGGGTGCTGGCCGACGGCGAGCAACCCCGGGACCTGGCGTTCCCGGAGGCGGTCTACACGGTCGAGCCGGCCGGGAACCCGGACTACGCGACGACGCAGTTCCGGCTGCACTACACCAGCCTGGTGACGCCGGACTCCGTGTTCGACTGCGACCTGGAGACCGGTGAGCTGACGCTGCGCAAGCAGCAGCCGGTGCTCGGCGGCTACGACCCGGAGCAGTACGAGCAGTTCCGCGAGTGGGCGACCGCCCCCGACGGCACCAAGGTGCCGCTGTCGATCGTGGCCAGGAAAGACACCCCGCGCGACGGTTCGGCGCCCTGCGTGCTCTACGGCTACGGCGCGTACGAGATCAGCATGGACCCGTGGTTCTCGGTGGCCCGGCTGTCGCTGCTCGACCGCGGCTTCGTCTTCGTCGTCGCGCACGTGCGCGGTGGCGGTGAGCTGGGCCGTCATTGGTACGACGACGGCAAGCTGGGCCACAAGATCAACACGTTCACCGACTTCATCGCGGCCGCGCAAGCGGTCGTCGAGGCCGGGTGGACGTCGGTGCCACGGCTGGTGGCCCGGGGCGGCAGCGCCGGTGGGCTGCTGATGGGCGCGATCGCCAACATGGCCCCGGAGGCGTTCGGGGCGATCGTCGCCGAGGTGCCGTTCGTCGACGCGCTGACGTCGATCCTCGACCCGTCGTTGCCGCTCACGGTCACCGAGTGGGAGGAGTGGGGCGACCCGCTGCACGACCCGGAGGCGTACGCCTACATCCGTTCGTACGCGCCGTACGACAACGTCGAGGAACGCCCCTATCCGGCGATCCTGGCCCTGGGCGGGCTGAACGACACGCGGGTGCTCTACCACGAGCCGGCGAAGTGGGTCGCCAAGCTCCGGGCCGTCGGCGCACCGAACGTGCTGCTCAAGACCGAGATGGGGGCGGGGCACTCGGGGCCTAGCGGCCGGTACGACGCCTGGCGCGAGGCGGCCTTCGCGACGGCCTGGATCATCGACATTGTGGGAAAAGCTGGTTAGTTCATCTTCATCTGGCACACTTCCGCTCGCTGAACGGACGGTGAACGCCAGAAGGAGCCCCGATGACACAACCGGTCGGTCGTGTGCACGCCGCGATCTCGCGCCGGATCCCGCATCTCCCCGATGCGGCCGGACCACTCGCCGGTCTGGCCGCGGGGGATGGGGAACCCCTGTCCGTGTTGTTCGTCGGGGACTCCTCGGTGGCCGGGGTCGGTGCCGGTCACCACGGTGAGGCGCTGGCCGGCCAGTTCTCGGCCGCGCTGGCCGAGCGCACCGGTCGTCCGGTGTCGTGGCAGGTCCTGGCCCGGAGCGGGGACACGGTCCGTGGGATCACGGCCCTCGTCTCCGAGGCCGCCGCGGTGGATGCCGACGTCGTCGTGCTCTCCGCCGGCACCAACGACGCTCTGCGCTTCCGGCGCCCGTCGGCCTGGCGGGCCGACGTATCGGTTCTGGTGGACGCTCTGCGAGCACGCATCGGCCGGCCGGTGCCCGTGCTGCTGGTGAGCATTCCGCCGGTGCACCGGTTCGGGTCGTTGCCGCGCGTGTTCCGCTGGTCGATCGGCGGGTACGCGCGGCTGCTCGACCGGCAACTGGCCCGGCTCTGCCTGTCGACGCCGGGGCTGGGCCACCTGTTGACCGGCCCGCTGCCGGTCGACACGGCGAAGTTCTTCGCGATGGACCGCTTCCATCCGTCGCCGCTCGGCTACCGCACCTGGGGACGCCTGCTCGCGGCCGCCGCCGTGCCCTACGTGCTCGAGATGGCGCTAGCGCCGACGTCCGTATAGGGACTTCATCGTCCGGACCAGCAGCGCGTTGGTCTTGTCGGTGCGGGTGAAGCTGTAGATCGCCATCGGGAGGCCGAACCGCTGGCGGGCGATGGCCTTCGGGCGGGTGAACTCGCGCAGGCCGTCCTCGCCGTGGATGCGTCCGAACCCGGAGTCGCCGACGCCGCCGAACGGCAGCGACGCGACCCCGGCGAACGAGAGCACGGAGTTGACGCTGGTCATGCCGGACCGGATCCGGCGGGCCAGCTCGACCCCGCGCCGCTTCGAGAACACTGCGGCACCGAGGCCGTAGGGCGTGCCGTTGGCCCGCTCGACCGCCTCGTCCATGTCCTTGACCTTGCTGACCGTCAGCGTCGGGCCGAACGTCTCCTCCTGCACCGCGGCCGCGTCTTCTGGCACGTCGGTGAGGATCACCGGCTCGACGAACGGCCCGCTGACGGATTCGCTGCCGCCGACGACGGCCTTTCCGCCCCGGGCGAGCGCATCGTCGACGTGACGGCGGATGACGTCGAGCTGGGAGGGCATCGTCGCCGGGCCGTAGTGGGCGTCGACGGCCTCGCCGGGCGTGATGCTCTCGGCGGCTTTGGTGAGCTTCGCGAGGAACGGCTCGTACACCGCCTCGTGGACGTACACCCGCTCGGTGCCGATGCACGTCTGGCCGCCGTTGGACAGCCCGCCCCAGACGGCGGCGTCGGCGGCGGCGTCCAGATCGGCGTCGGCGTCGACGACCAGCGGGTCCTTGCCGCCGCACTCGATCAGCACCGGGGTCAGCGTGGCCGCGGCCGCGGCCATGATCTTCTTGGCCGTCGCCGTCGACCCGGTGAACGCGATCTTGTCGACGCCGGCCGACGTCAGCGCCGCGCCGGTCTCGCCGCCGCCGTAGACGCCGGTGAGCACCGGGTGCTCGGGCACGACCTCGGCGAACGTGTCGACCAGCCACTTCCCGACCAGCGGCGTGTACTCGCTGGGCTTGAACACCACGGCGTTGCCCGCGGCCAGCGCGTAGGCGATCGACCCCATCGGCGTGAACACCGGGTAGTTCCACGGCCCGATCACGCCGACGACGCCGAGCGGCGCGTACTCCAGCGTGGCGGCGATGTTCGACGCGAGCATCCCGGACGCGACCCGGCGCGGCCCGAGGACCTTGGCCGCCTTCTTCGCCGCCCAGTCGATGTGGTGGACGGTGATCAGCAGTTCGAGCATCGCGTCGTCGGTCGGTTTGCCGTTCTCGCGGTGCATGAGGTCGGTGATCTCGTCCAGGCGCTGGGTGATCGTCGCGCGCCACTGCAGCAGGCGGGTCCGGCGTCCGGCGTAGCCCAGGGCGGCCCACCAGGCAGCCGCCGGCCGGGCCTTCTCGACGGCGTCGCGGACGCCGTCGGCGTCGCTGACCGGAACGCGGCCGACCTCCTCGCCGGTGGCCGGGCTCGACGAGACGAGGAACCCGCCGTCGAACGCCGGAGTGCCAGGGCGCGAGGTCTGATCGGTCACGGTCATCGGGACCTCCTGCGAGTGCGGCTGTTGGCCGCGAGTCTAGGACGCAACCTAACTCGCGAGTAACCCCAGGTGATTCGGTTCAGATGCGGGCAAGCCCCCATAAGGCGTGTGATGCGGGCCATGGTGCCGCCTATGTTACTGGCCGGTATGCCACACTCCTGAGCACTCCGCGGCCAGCTAGGAGAGGGGCGACCGTGTCCAGGGACTTCGCGCGCATCGGCATCATCGGTCTGGGAACGCTGGGAGCGGGGCTGGCGGAGGAACTCGCCCGCGCCGGCTTCTACGTAGTGGGTGTGGACATCGATTCGGCGGCCCGGGCGCGGGTCTCCGTGCCGGTGTCGTCCTCGGTGGAGGTGCTGTCCGACGTCGATCTGGTGATCGAGGCGGTGCCCGAGCGGCTCGAGCTCAAGAAGCGGGTGTTCGCCGAGCTGGGCTCCGTCGTGCCGCCGTCGGCGATCGTCGCCTCGGCGGCGTCGGCGTTGTCGGTGACCGAGCTGGCGGTGGCGGCCGCCCACCCGCACCGGGTGGTCGGTCTGCACTTCCTCGGCGACTCGCTGGTCGAGGTCGTCCGGACCGTGTTCACCGATCCCGAGGTCGTCGACGACGCGGTCGAGCTGCTGACCGGGCGGCTGGACCGGAACCCGCTGGTCGTCGGCGACCGGCCCGGGCTGATCACGTCGTCGCTGCTCTTCGCGTACCTGAACCAGGCCGTGTCGTTCGTGGAGTCCGGGTACGCGACCCGCGACGACGTCGACGCGGCGATGCGGTACGGCTGCGGGTTACCGACCGGGCCGCTGGCCGTCGTCGACCGGATCGGGCTCGACACGACGTTCGACGTCCTCACCGCGCTGTACGCGCAGAGCGGGGACCGGCGGCACGCGCCGTCGCCGCTGCTCAAGCAGATGATCGCGGGCGGCCTGCTCGGGGTGAAGTCGGGGCGCGGCTTCTACACCTATGTGGACGGTTCGCCGGTGGTCGATTCCTCGGTGGGGCCGGAGGGGGTCGAGGCGCGGCCGGTGCGGACGGTCGGCGTCGTCGGCTCGGGGACGATGGCGACCGGGATCGTCGAGGTGTTCGCGAAGGCCGGGTACCCGGTCATCTACGTGACCCGGAGCGACGCGAAGAGTGCCGCGGTGCTGGCCGCGCTGACGAAGTCGCTGGACCGCGCGGTGGCCAAGGGGAAGCTGGCGTCGTCCGCGGAGGTCCTGTCCCGGGTCGGGGCCAGCTCGAGCTACGACGACCTGGCCGACGTCGACCTGGTCGTCGAAGCCGTGGTCGAGGACCTCGACGTCAAACGGACGCTCTTCGAGACGCTCGACGCGGTGTGCAAGCCGGGCGCGGTGCTGGCGACGACGACGTCGAGCCTGCCGGTGATCGAGTGCGCGACCGCGACCAAACGTCCGCAGGACGTCGTCGGTCTGCACTTCTTCAACCCGGCGCCGGTGATGAAGCTGGTCGAGGTCGTGTCGACGGTGTCGACGGCCCCGGACGTGGTGGCGACCGCGCACGCCGTCACCGGCTCCCTGGGGAAGCACCCGGTGAACTGCCGGGACCGGGCCGGGTTCATCGTGAACGCGCTGCTGTTCCCGTACCTGAACGACGCGGTCGCGATGCTCGACGCCCACTACGCCGACACCGACGAGATCGACACCGCGGTCACGCTCGGGTTCGGGTATCCGATGGGCCCGTTCGCGCTGCTGGACGTCGTCGGGCTGGACGTCTCGCTGGCGATCCAGAAAGAGCTGCACACCGAGTTCCACGAGCCGGGGTTCTCACCGTCGCCGTTGCTCTCGCACCTGGTCGCGGCCGGCTACCTGGGCCGGAAGACGCAACGCGGCTTCCGGGACTACGCCCGGAAGTGACCGGGCGGGTCCGGGAACGATTCAGGGGTGCGGCACGCTGTGTAAGCGTGGGCCGGCACAACCATCAGCGACGCCGGGGCCGGGGCAGCGACCCCGGCCCCCGCGAGCCGTACGTACCCGTCGTCGACATGGTCGAGGACGGGTGGGTGGTGCGCCATCTGGCCGGGTCGTCGTCGGGGAAGACGTACCGGTGCCCGGGATGCCAGCAGGAGGTCCGGCCGGGCACGGCGCACGTGGTGGTGTGGCCCGAAGCCGGCGCCTGGGCGGGTCAGGCCTCGGCCGACGACCGCCGCCACTGGCACACGCCATGCTGGAGCGCCCGGTCGCGGCGCCGGTGAGAAAATGGGTTCGTGGCTCGCATCGGTGCTAACTCGGTTCTGCCGGCGGATCGTCGGGACATCACGCTGGAGACCGCGGACGGGCTGACGCTCGTCGGGGAGCTGGCGCTGCCGCTGGGGCGGCCGCCGGCCGCGACGCTGGTCTGCCTGCACCCGCTGCCGACCCACGGCGGCATGATGGACAGCCACCTCTTCCGCAAGGCCGCCCAGCGCCTGCCCGCGCTGGCCGGCGTCGCCGTGCTCCGGTTCAACACGCGGGGGACGACGTCCGAGCGCGGGACCAGCGAGGGGTCGTTCTCGCAGGCCGTGGACGAACGCTTCGACGTCGCGGCGGCGATCGAGTACGCGGAGTTCGAAGAACTCCCGAATCCCTGGATCGTGGGCTGGTCGTTCGGCACCGACCTCGCGCTGATGTACGGGTGCGACCCGGGCATCGTCGGTGCGATCCTGCTCTCGCCGCCGCTGCGCTTCAGCCGGCCTTCGGACCTGGAGACCTGGGCCGACTCCGGTAAACCGGTGGTTGCTCTCGTACCGGAGTTCGACGACTACCTCCGCCCGGACGAGGCCCGGGAGCGCTTCGAACCGCTCACCCAGGCAGAAATCGTCCCCGTGGCCGGTGCGAAGCACCTCTGGGTGGGCTATGCGGAGCGGGTGCTCGACGAGATCGTCGCGCGAACCGTGTCAACCGACCTGGTGCCGCTCCCACGCGAATGGGACGGACCCATGGAAACTGGAGACGCCAGCCAGTACGCAGACCGGACCGTGGCCGCGTTCGCGGACGTGCCGCGACCGGAGCCGCAGGACTAACCAGGGGGAACCGTGACGGTCGAGTTGACCTACCAGGAGAGCGGACACGGCACGCCGTTGGTGCTGCTCCACGCGTTCCCGCTCTCCTCGGCGATGTGGGCCACCCAGCACTGGCTGCTGGCCGACACGTGCCGGCTCATCACGCCCGACCAGCGCGGCTGGGGCGACTCGCCGCTCGGCGACGAGAAGCCGTCCATGGACGTCCTGGTCGACGACCTGGCGCTGTTGCTCGACGACCTGAAGCTCGAGAAGGTCGTGCTCGGCGGGCTCTCGATGGGTGGGTACGTCACGATGGCGTTCCTGCGGCGGTACCCCGAGCGGGTGCTGGGGATGGTGCTCGCGAACACCAAGGCGTCGGCGGACAACGAGAACGCGGCGGCCAACCGGATCGGGATCGCCCATGCGCTCGAACACACGCACTCGGCCGAGCCGCTGATCGAGAACGTCTTCACCAACCTGCTGGGGTCGACGACCCGGGAGACGAAGCCCGCGGTGGCCGAGGCGGCCCGGGCGGCGATCCTGGCCGCGCCGCCGGACGCGGCCGCGTGGGCGGAGTACGCGATGGCGTCGCGGGTGTCGTCGTTCGACGTGCTGGAGCGGGCGGACGTGCCGACGCTGATCATCTCCGGCGAGGAGGATGCGCTGATCACCGACGCGGACGTGGCGGCGATGGCGGACGTGCTGCCGGACGCTCAGGTGGTGCAGATACCGCACGCCGGGCACCTGACCGCGATCGAGGATCCGACCGCGTTCGACGGCGCCGTCCGGGCGCTGCTCGCCCGCGTCTGAGCGGTTCGTTCGCGTCTAGGCGGTTCGTTCGCGTCTAGGCGGGTTTGCCGTCTCGGCGGTCGTCTCGGCGCTCGGCTCGCCAGGTGAGGTCGAGGGTCGGGCCGACGCCGACCGCGGCGCGGTCGTCCACCAGGCCGAGCATCGACCCGGCTCGCTGCCGTCCGGCTTCGTCGGCGCTCTCCTCGGCCGGCGCCGGGGTGGCCGGTTGGGGTTCGGGGGTGGCCGTGCGGGCCGGCGGGTGTGGGTTGGCCGCCAGGCGGGCGCCCAGGGTCTGCCGGGGTGAGGAAGTCTCGCGCTCGGAGGGGGTGGGGCGTTCGGGCTGCTCGTCGGGCGTGGAGCCGTTCACCGAGGGTTTGGGCTGCTTCTCGGCCTCGGAGTTCGTGGCCGGCTCGTCCTTCGGCGCGTCGCTCCCGGACGCCTCGGGCGCGTCCTTCTTCGGGGCCTCGGCCTCGGCGGCTTCGGCGGCCTCGGGAGCTTCAGCCTTGGCGGATTCTGCCTTCGGAGCCTCCGCCTTCAGGGCCTCCGTCCTCGGGGCGTCGGTCTTCGGGACGTCGGTCTTCGGAGCGTCGGTCTTCGGGGACGGGGGCTCCGGCGGCGGGGGTGGCGCGACCGCGGACAGGTTGGCCAACAGGCCTCCGCCCAGGCCGGACAACGCATCCTGCAGCCGGTTCATCTCGTTGTTGATCGCATCGCGCCGCTCGATCAACGCGGCGACCTCGGCGCGCAACCGAGCCTCCTCCTTGCGCGCCCCGGCCACCGTCTTCTCGGCCTCCTCGCGCGCCTTGCGCGTCGTCGAGTGCGCCTCGAGCCCGGCCTTCTCCTTCGTGTTCCGCGCCCGGAGTTCGGCGTCCCGCTGCATCGTCGCGCTCTTGGCCTTGGCGTCGTCGAGCGTCTTCTTGGCCCGCGAGCTCGCGTCGGCGGCGATGCGCTCGGCCTCGGCGACCGCGTTCGAGATCATCTGCTCGGCCCGGGCGGCCGCCTCCTCGGTCGCCGACCGGGACATCTCCTCGGCCTCGGCGTGCACCCGCGTCGCGTACTCGTCGGCCTCGGTCGTCGCCGCGGTCGCGACCTGCGTGGCCTCGGAGAGCAGCGTCGACGCCTTCTTCTCGGCCTTGGCCACGAGCTCGGTCGACGACTTCTCGGCCGCCGCCGTGACCTCGGCCGCGCGCTTCTCGGCCGCCGCCTGCCGGGCCGACGCCTCGGCCGTCACCCGGCGGGCGTGCTCGTCGGCGTCGCGGCGGGTCGTCGCCGCGTAGGTGTCGGCCTCGCCGCGCACGGTCGTGCTGTGCTCGTCGGCCTCCTGGCGGGTCGTGTTCGAGTAGTCCTCGGACTCCCGCGCGACCCGCTCGGCGTGGTCGTCGGCGGCCTTCATCGTCTCGTTCGCGAGCTGCTCGGCCGCGGCCGTCGTCTCGCCGGCCTTCTTCTCGGCCGCCTCGGTCAGCTCGTTGGCCCGCATCCGCGCGACCATCTTGGCGCCGGCGACAGTCGTCGCGGCCTCCTGCTCGGCGGTGTGCAGCTTCTCCTGCGCCTCGGCGAGCGCGGCCGCGGCCTCGTCCCGGTCGTCCTGGGAGCTCTTCAGCAGCTCCTTGGCCTGGTCGCGGAGCTCGTTGGCCTTCTCCTGGGCCACCCGGACCAGCTCGGCCGACTTCTCCTCGGACTGCGCGATCGTCGTCGCGGCCTTCTCGTCGGCGTCGGCCACGGCCTTGGCCGCGGAGTCCTCGGCCTCGCGGGCCCGCCGGAACACGTCCGCGGTGGCCTCGGCGGCGTCGGTCGCGGCCTGCGCGGCCTGCTCGTGGGCCTCGGTGACGATGGCCTCGGCGTGCTGCTCGGCGTCGGCCCGGAGCGCCCGGGCGCGCTCCTCGGCCGAAGAGATCAGCGACGCGGCCTTCTCCTCGGCGGTGCTGCGGACGGCGGCGGCCCGCCGCTCGGCGTCGGCCACCATCTCCTTGGCCCGCCGCTCGGCGTTGGTGACCAGGTCGCGGCCGCGGTCTTCGGCGACCGAGATGATCGTGCGGGCGCGGTCCTGCGCCTGCCCGACCGTCGTCTCGGCCGACGCGACGGCGTCGCGCGTGACCTGCGCGGCCTGCTGCTCGGCCGCGTCGATCATCGCCTGGACCTGCTCGTCGGCCTGCGCGGTGTGCGCGGACGCGGTGCGCTCGGCGTCGCCGACGATGCGCGCCGCCTCTTCGCTCGCCTGGGTCGTCAGCGCGAGCCGGCGCGCCTCGGCCTCGGCGGTGAGATCGTCCGCCCGCCGCTGGGCGTCGTCGGTGAGCCGGGTGGCCTCGGCGGTCGCCTCCGCGGTGACCCGGGCCGCCTCGGCGGTGGCCTGCTCGGTCGTCTGCTTCGCGGCCTGCTCGGCCTCGCGCCGGGTGGACTTCGCGTAGTCGTCGGCCTCGCGGGCGACCCGCTCGGCGTGGTCGTCGGCCTTCCGGTTCGCCGTTTTGACGTGCTCGTCCGCCTGCCGACGGGTGGTCTCCGCGTACTCGTCGGCCGCGGTCGACGTCGACGTCTTGTACGCGTCGGCCTCGGCCCGGACGTTCGTCGCGTGGGTGTCGGCCTCGCGACGGGTGCTCTGCGAGTACTCGTCCGCCCCGAGCCGGACCGTGCTCTCGTGGTCGTCGGCCAGCCGGGCGACCCGTTCGGCGTGGTCGTCGGCCTCTTTGCGGGTGGCCTTGGCGTACTCGTCGGCGTCGTGCCGGGCCGCGTTCGCGTAGTCGTCGGCCTCGCGGGCGACGCCTTCGGCGTGGTTGTCGGCGTCCTTGACCTTCTGCGCGGCCTGCTTGGCGGCGTCGGCGACCCGCTGTTCGGCCTCGGCGACCCGGTTCTCGGCCTGCTCGATCAGCGCGTCGGCGCGCTCCTTGGCCTCGGCCTCGATCGTGTTGGCCAGCTCGCGCGCCTCGGCCGCGAGCTGCTCGGCCTGTTCCTCGGCGTCGTTGATGGCGGCCGACAGACGAGCGTCGGCGGCCGCGTGGATCTGGCTCGCGTAGGCGTCGGCCTCGGACCGGCCCTGGGCCGAGTAGGCGTCGGCCTTCGAGCGGACGGTCTCGGCGTAGTCGTCGGCCTCGGCCCGCACCTGCTCGGCGTAGGTCTCGGCCTCGGCCGGGATCGCGGTCGCGCGCTCCTCGGCGTCCTGCAGGAGCGCGTCCGCCTGGCGGCGGGCCTCGGTGGTGTTCTCGTCGATGATCTCCTGCGCGCGGGCGATCTCTTCCCGCAGGCCGATCAGGTGTTCGACGAGCTCGCGCTCGGCTTCTTCGCGCTGCCGGGTCATCTCCTCTTCGGCGTCGCGGAGTAAGCCCCGGGCGTCCTGGGCCGCTTCGTCGAGGACGCGGTGTGCGGCCGCCTCGGCCTCGGCCGCGGCCCGCTGGACCGTGTTGCGCGCCCCGAGGAGCTCGTTCTGGGCCGTGGACCGGAGCTCGGTGGCCTCGGCCTCGGCGAGGTCGAGAATCTGCTGGACGCGGGCGCTGACCTCGGCGTGCGGGTTCCGGACGGCGTACTCGAGCTGCTGGCGCAGGTGGTAGATCTCGCCCCGGTGACGGTCGATCTCCGCGTGCAGACGCTCGACCTGAGCGCCGTACGCGTCGGAGCGCGCGTAAGCGGCGTCGCGGTCAGCCGCGATCGCGCCCAGCTCGCTCTCTAACCGGCCGAACGCGTCCTCGACCTGACGTCGGTCGTATCCGCGCAGCACCACCTCGAACGACGGCGAAGGTTCGCCGCCGTTCACGGGGAGAAGGCCGTGCCCGTCCTCCAACGACATGCAGTCATACTCGCATCGTTCCGAGCCAGACCCCCAGAACGGCGGTCAGGCGCCTGCAACGCCGGTGTGGTGATCGCCTGGTGGACGACCCACCGCCACATCGTTCCACGCCCGAGCGGTTCCTGTCCGGGATGACTCCGTGAAAGCGGCCGGTGACCCTGCGTCTGCAGGGTCACCGCGCCTCGACGGGGTGCAGCCGCCCGTACGAATACCCGGCCACGTCATTGGGGCCCGGTACGAAGAACTACTGGACGATCAGCCGCGGCCGTTCGCGCTCGGTGCCTCCACCGGCTCGACCTTGGCGGCCTCGGCCGCCTTGGCCACGGTGGCCGCCGCCGCGCCGCCACCCACCAGGCCGGCCAGCATCTCGCGCAGCTGCCCGAGCTGCGTGGTGATGGCGTCCCGCTGAGAGGTGAGCTCGGCGACCTGGCGCTTGGCCTGCGTCGTGTTGTGCTCGGCGTTGGCCTTCGCGTCCGACATCAGGCGCTCGGACTCGGCCCTGGCCTCGTTGACCGTCTTGTCGGCGAGCGCGCGCGCCTTCTCGACGATGTCCTTGGCCTGGGCCTCGGCGGCCTTCCGCCGGGACTCGGTGTGGGCCTCGACCTCGCGGGCGCGGGTCTCGGCGACCCGGGCGCGCTGCTCGGCCTCGCCGACCAGCTTCTGCGTCTCGGAGACCGCGGCCGCGTGGCGCTGCGATTCCTCCTGCTCGGCCCGCTCGCGACCCTCGGCCAGCTGGAGCTCGAGCGCCTGGAGGTCGTTGTCGCGCTTCTCGCGGGCCTCGGCCAGGATGCGGCTCGCCTCGCCGCGCTTCTGCTCGGCCTCGCGGGTCGCCTCGGCGCGCAGCTGCTCGGTCTCCTGCCGCACGGTGGTGCGCAGGCCCTCGGTCTCGGCCTTGACCTTGTTGCGGAGCTGCTCGGTCTCCTGCTTGGCCGCGGCCCGGAGCTGGGTGGCCTCGCGCTCGGCGGTGGCCTGCAGCTGAGCCACCTCGCGGTGCACGCGCGCCTTGAGCTCGGCGACCTCGTGGTCGGCGGTCGTGCGCATCTGGCGGGTCTCGCGGTCGGCGGTGGCGCGGTTGCCCTCGACCTCGCGAGCGACCTCGTTGCGGATCTCGGACGCGTCGCGCTCCGCGGCCTCGCGGACGCCGCCGGCGTCGCGCTCGGCGGCGACCTTGACCGACTGCGCCTCGGCGCGGGCCTTCTCGGTCAGCTCGCGGGCCTGGAGGCGGGCGGCGGAGAGGGTCTCTTCCGCCTTCTTCTCGGCCTCGGTGCGGTGCTCGTTCGCCTGCTCTTCGGCCAGCCGCAGTAACTGCTCGACCCGGGTCCCGAGGCCGCTCAGCGTCGGCTTCGAGTTCTCCTGGAGCTGCTTCTGCTGGCTACGCATCTGCTGCTGCAACGCGGTGAGCTGCTGCTCGACGGCGCGGACCCGGTGCTGCGCCTCGGCGAGCTTCTGTTCGGCCTCGCCCTTGGCGCTCTGGTGCTGGGTCAGTTCCGTGTTCAGTCGTTGCAGGTGCTCGTTCACCTGGTGCCGGTCGTACCCGCGCAGCGCGATGGTGAAGCCCGGATCGGTGTTCGAAGAGTCGAAGAACGAGAGGTTGTTCTCGGTGGGGGTCGGCTGCATGCCGCCCACTATCGCAGACCCAGATGGCCGCATCTAGCGAACCCTCTCTCACATTCGCCACGAAAATCCCAAGCGACACACCGTACGGCTGTTCGTCTGATGCCCGACTCAGCCGTGGGGCCCGCAGCCCCACGGCCGTCAGACCTAACGCGACCGGAAACGGTTGATCGCGTCGAGGTGTCGGTGCCGCTTCTCCTGGTCCCGGACCCCGAGCCCCTCCTCGGGAGCGAGGCACAGCACGCCGACCTTTCCCTGGTGGAGGTTCTGGTGGACGTCGAACGCGGCCTGGCCGGTCTGCTCGAGCGGGTAGACCTTCGAGAGCGTCGGATGAATCTTTCCGGTGGCAATCAGATCGTTGGCCAGATAGGCCTCGCGGTAGTTGGCGAAATGCGACCCGATGATCCGCTTCAGGTTCATCCAGAGGTAACGGTTGTCGAACTGGTGCAGATATCCGGACGTCGACGCGCACGTGACGACCGTTCCACCTTTTCGTGCAACGAAGACGCTCGCACCGAACGTCTCGCGGCCCGGGTGCTCGAACACGATGTCGGGGTCTTTGCCGCCGGTGAGTTCGCGAATCTTCGCGCCGAACCGTCGCCACTCGCGCGGGTCCTGGTTGTGCTCGTCCTTCCAGAACGAGTAGCCCTCCGCGTTCCGGTCGATCACCAGCTCGGCGCCCATCGACCGGACGATGTCGGCCTTGTCGGCCGACGAGACCACGCAGACCGGCGTGGCGCCCGAGGCCAGCACCATCTGGGTGGCGTACGACCCCAGGCCGCCCGAGGCGCCCCAGATCAACACGGTGTCGCCGAGCTTCATCGCCGCACCGTTCTTACTGACCAGCTGCCGGTAGGCGGTGGAGTTCACCAGCCCGGGGCTGGCCGCCTCCTCCCAGGAGAGATGGTCGGGCTTGGGCATCAGCTGGTTGGCCTTCACCAGCGCCAGGTCGGCCAGGCCGCCGAAGTTCGTCTCGAAGCCCCAGATCCGCTGCTCGGGGTCGAGCATCGTGTCGTCGTGCCCCTCGTAGGACTCCAGCTCCACCGAGAGGCAGTGCGCGACGACCTCGTCGCCGGGCTTCCACAGGTTGACGCCGGGCCCGGTGCGCAGGACGACGCCGGCCAGGTCCGAGCCGACGACGTGGTACGGCAGATCGTGACGCTTGGTCAGCGGCGAGAGCCGGCCGTACCGCTCCAGGAACCCGAACGTCGAGAGCGGCTCGAAGATCGACGTCCACACCGTGTTGTAGTTGACCGCGGACGCCATCACCGCGACCAGCGCCTCGCCCGGGCCCAGCTCCGGCGTCGCCACGTCCTGGACGTGCAGCGACTCGCGCGGGTCCTTCTCGCGGGTCGTCCGGCCCGCGAACATGTCCACTTCGTCCTTCCGGACGACGACGCCCCGGTAGGACTCGGGGACCTCCAGGCCGGCTACGGCGTCGAGTTCGTCGGACAGGATCGCTTCCAGGATCTGCTTCACGGTCGGCGCCTCCAGAGATATGGGGGGTCGGAGGCGCCGAATGTTACTTACCAGTAGCGATTCAGAAGTCCGAGCTGTGATCCAGTCCACCAGGCTCGACGAGCTCGACGAGGACGCCGCCGGCGTCCTTGGGGTGGACGAAATTGATCCGCGAGCCGGCGGTGCCCCGCCGCGGAGCGTCATAAAGAAGGCGTAGACCTTTCGCGCGGAGCTCAGCGCTGGTCTCGTCGACGTCGTCGACCGTGTAGGCCATCTGCTGGATGCCCGGGCCCGACCGGTCGAGGAACTTGCCGATCGCGGAATCCGGACGCAGGGGGGCGAGCAACTGCAGGCGGGCGGTTCCGGGATCGCCGTCGGCCGGGACCAGCATGGCCTCGCGGACGCCCTGCTCCTCGTTGACTTCCTCGTGCTCGGCAACGAGGCCGAACGTCTTCTCGTAGAACGCGAGCGCCTCGTCCAGGTCCGGAACCGCGATACCGACGTGATCGATCCGGCGAATGGCCATCGGTGGCCTCCTCTCAGCGTGACCGCGAAGGTACGCACGCGACCTGCGAAAAGCTGTGGCCTCTCTCACGACCAGTTTGAAGCTACCCATCGGTATGGTGACGTGACATCCCCGAAATCTTCACAATCCGGAGGGCGTCCCATGACTTCCGTAATCGTCGCCGGTGCACGCACCCCGATGGGCCGGCTGCAGGGCTCGCTCAAGGACTTCTCCGCGGCCGACCTCGGCGCGGTCGCGATCAAGGCCGCGCTCGAGCGGGCCGGCGTGTCGCCCGAGCAGGTGCAGTACGTGCTGATGGGTCAGGTCCTGCAGGCCGGGGCCGGGCAGAACCCGGCCCGGCCGGCCGCGGTGAAGGCCGGCATCCCGATGTCGGTGCCGTCGGTGACCATCAACAAGGTGTGTCTCTCCGGCCTCGACACGATCGCGCTGGCCGACCAGCTGATCCGGGCGGGCGAGTTCGACATCGTCGTGGCCGGCGGCATGGAGTCGATGACCAACGCGCCGCACCTGCTGCCGAAGTCGCGCGCGGGATACAAGTACGGCTCGATCGAGGTGCTCGACTCGATGGCCCACGACGGGCTAACCGACTCGTTCGACCACATCGCGATGGGGGCGTCGACCGAGGCGTTCGTCGGCAAGAGCGGGCTGAGCCGGGACGACCAGGACGCGTTCAGCGCGCGGTCGCACCAGCGGGCCGCCGCGGCGGCGAAGAACGGGCTGTTCGACGGCGAGATCGCGGCGGTCGAGATCCCGCAGCGCAAGGGTGACCCGATCGTGTTCTCGGCCGACGAGGGCATCCGGCCCGACACGACCGTCGAGACGCTGGCGAAGCTGCGTCCGGCGTTCGACAAGGCGGGCACGATCACCGCCGGGTCGTCGTCGCAGATCTCCGACGGAGCCGCGGCCGTCGTCGTCATGAGCAAGGCCAAGGCGCAGGAGCTCGGGCTGACCTGGATCGCCGAGATCGGCGCGCACGGCAACGTCGCCGGGCCCGACAACTCGCTGCTGCCCCAGCCGGCGAACGCGATCCAGCACGCGCTGGGCAAGGAAGGCCTGACCGTCGCCGACCTCGACCTGATCGAGATCAACGAGGCGTTCGCCGCGGTCGGCGTCCACTCGGCGCGGGCGCTCGGGCTCTCCGAGGACGAGATCGACGCCAAGGTCAACGTCAACGGCGGGGCGATCGCGCTCGGCCACCCGATCGGGATGTCCGGCGCCCGGATCGTGCTCCACCTGGCCCTGGAACTCGGCCGCCGAGGCGGCGGCGTCGGCGCTGCCGCTCTCTGCGGAGGCGGCGGCCAGGGCGACGCGCTGATCGTCAAGGTGGCCGGCGCCTGATCGAGGGCGCACGTTCCTACCCCCGGGCCGCGGCCGTCTTCGACGCCGCGGCCCGGTGCATTCAGCGGGAGGGTTGATCGTGTCCAGCCGTCGTCATGCGGACGTCGCTGCGCTGGTCGATGACGCGCGGGGTGGGTCGGTGCGGGCGGTGGGGCGGCTCGTGAGCATGGTGGAGGACGGGCATCCCGGGCTGCGGGAGGTCGCGGCGGCGTTGGCCCCGCACGCCGGGCGGGCCTACGTGGTGGGGTTGACCGGGGCGCCCGGGGTGGGGAAGTCCACCAGTACGAACGCGCTGGTCGGGGCGCTGCGACGGCGGGATCTGCGGGTCGGCGTGCTGGCGGTCGATCCCTCGTCGCCGTTCTCGGGCGGAGCGCTGCTCGGGGACCGGATCCGCATGGAGGAGCACGCCACCGACCCGGACGTCTTCATTCGGTCGATCGCGTCCCGGGGCCAGCTCGGCGGCCTCTCGGTCGGCACCCCGCAGGCGATCCGGGTGCTCGACGGCGCCGGGTACGAAGTCGTGCTGGTCGAGACCGTCGGCGTCGGTCAGGCCGAGATCGAGATCGCGTCGCTCGCCGACACGACGATCG
The DNA here is from genome assembly GCF_006912135.1 of Cryptosporangium phraense. Classification (NCBI taxonomy): domain Bacteria; kingdom Bacillati; phylum Actinomycetota; class Actinomycetes; order Cryptosporangiales; family Cryptosporangiaceae; genus Cryptosporangium; species Cryptosporangium phraense. The sequence continues at coordinate 52,349 of NZ_VIRS01000009.1, forward strand.
TGCTGCTCGCGCCGGGCATGGGCGACGGCATCCAGGCCGCGAAGGCCGGCATCCTCGAGGTCGCCGACGTCTACGTCGTCAATAAGGCCGACCGCGACGGCGCGGACACGACCGTCCGGGACCTGCAGGGCATGCTCGGCCTGGCCGGTGCGTACTCCGACGACCGCTGGCGGCCGCCGATCGTCAAGACCGTCGCCGCCCGCGCCGAGGGCGTCGACGACGTGCTGAGCGCGATCGACGCGCACCGCGCGTGGCTGGAGCAGACCGGAGGCCTGCGCGACCGTCGGCGGGCCCGGGCGGCTCGGGAGATCGAGGCGATCGCGGTCGCGGAGGTGCGCTCCCGGATCGGCGATCGGCGCGGCGGAACCGCGCTCGACGCGCTCGCCGACCGGATCCTCGACGGAAAGCTCGACCCCTACACGGCCGCTGAGTCCTTGCTGGACGAATCTGCTCGCGAACTGCACTAGCGTTGGACGTATGGCTCGGTCACCGGGGTACGCCCAGCCGGGCGACGCCGACGTGCCCGCGGAATTCCCGCTTCCCGCTCCCGCTGTTGCGCGCGAGCGACGGAGGGAACTGCTGCGCCGGTGGTGGCGCTCGCAGGGCCACCAGCGCAACCTGCGGTACTGGTTACTCTTCCGCGGGCTGCCGGTGCTCGTGGCGCTGGCCGTGCTCTACGTGGTCACCGGGTTCGTCGTCGGCTGGCGGGACGCGTACGACGTCAGCCTGGGCATCGAATCGCCGGCCGCGACGTCGGCGCCGGTGCTGGCCTGGTTCCTGTCGGTGGCCGGCTGGCTGGTGATGCCCGGTGTCGCCGGTGCGGTCGCCGGTTACGTGGTCAGCGATTCGATCGGGTCGCGCCGGTCGAGGTCGCTGAACGAGTCGTTCCCGCAGATCAGTAAAGACGACCTTCGCGAGATCCTGCGGGAACTCGACGATGAGTGAGCTGATCCCGCTGCTCTGGGAACTGGTGGAGCAGCAGGCCAACGGCAACCGGCGGGGGATGGTCGCCGCGCTGCCGCCGCCGGTCGCCGGCTGGCCGGGCGTCCCGCAGGACTTCGTGCCGTCGTACGTCGGACTTCACAATGGAACACGAACCGCCCAGGCGCACTGGGAGATAGTGGTCGCGCGTGTGCTCGACACCGATATCGTGAGCCCCAATGTGTCCGGAGAGCTCGCGATACGTCGAGCGGTTCGTGCATCTGCGTTACTCTTGAACAAGATGGCGCGTCACGGACGATGCCCCATCTGCCCGCAGCCCGCGTTGACGAGCTCCCACTGAGGAGGCGGCGATGGCACCTCCGGATCACGTGCGCGGGAGTTTCCGCGAGCTCAGTCGCGAGTTCTTCGACACCGCTTTCCCCGAGGCCCGGCATGGTTGGGTCGATCAGCAGGTCTGCACGGCCGTCCTCGAGGTCGGCACGGCGCTCGACGTCCGGCTGCTGCCGTCGGATGCCGACCTGCGCGCCGGCCGGCTCGACGGCATCGACCTGCGGGGTGCCGACCTGCGCGACGCGCAGTTGGAGAAGGCCGAGCTGACCAGCGTCGATCTGCGCGACGTATGTCTGGCCCGGGCCGACCTGCGCGGCGCGACGCTGCGCGCGGCGAATCTGTTGGGGGCGAACCTGCGGTCGGCTCGGTTGGCGGATGCCGATCTGGTTCGCGCGCAGTTGCGGCGGGTCGATCTGGTGGCGGCCGATTTGGCCGGGGCGGATCTGCGGGAGGCCGATCTCGGGATGGCCGAGGTGGTCGGGGCGGATGCGGCTCGGGCGAATTTCGAGGGTGCGCTGATGGTGGGGGCGGATTTCTCGAACGTGTCGTTGATCGAGGCTCGGTTGGTGGGGGCTTCGTTGCGGCGGGCGGTTTTGAGTGGGGCTGTCTTGACGGGGGCGGAGCTCGAGGGCGCGGAGTTGGACGGGGTCGTGTGGTCGGCTGAGACTCGGTGGCCGCGGGGGGTGCGGGCCGGCGTTGAGGCGCGGTCTGAGCGGGTGGGGGTTGGGGTTTATCGGGTGCGGGCGGAGCGGGTTCGCATTTCGGCTTGAGGCGGGGTGGGTGTGGGCGGGCGCGGCCGGGGCCGGGCGGGCCGGGGGGCCAGGCGGGCCGGGGCCGGGGGTGCGGGGCGGCCGGGTGGGCCGGGGTGGTCTGGCGGGTGGCTTCGGTTGTGCCTGGGGTTGAGGTTGTGCCGGGCTGAGCTTGGCGGAACGCGCTGAGGTTGTGCCTCGGGTTGAGGTTGTGCCGGGCCGAGGTTGGGCGGTAAACCGTGCAGGCTGGCAGACGTTGAGCGCTGGGTGTTCTATCCCATCAGGTTGGGGCACGAATGCGCCCTGGCGTTCTGTTTCTGACCGGTAGGGGCGGGTGCGTTTGTGGGTGATCCCGGCCGCGGTGAGGGTGTCGGCCAGTCGGGATGTGCAGCAGGAGCCGTTGCCGGTGAGGACCCGAGCGACGGTGATTCCGCGGTTGTTGAGCCAGGCTCGGGCGCGGGCTCAGAACGCGGTGGCGGTCTCTGCACGTTCGTCTCGAGGATTTCGGTGTAGGCCAGGTGCGAGTGGTCGCCGGGCGGTGTGCAGGTAGGCGTAGCCGATCACCGCTCGGCAGTTCTCGCGCGCGGTGGTGGCGCGCTGGTTGCGTCTGCCTTGTGCGCGTCCGAGGATGCGGTGGCCGCCGCCGTCGGGTTTTCACGTCGACGTGGATCAGGTCGCCGGGTCGGTCGCGCACGTTGCGGCCAACTCACACACCGGTGGCGCTGTCGAGGTGGATCAGGCGCGGGGCCGTAGCGGGTCAGGACGCGGCGAACCGTTGGGGCGTTGAGGCCTAGCCGGGCCGCGATGCGCGCCGGGCCAATCCGCGTGGTCACCCGGACCCGGATGATCCGCCGTTCGGTGCGCCGAGTGGTGCGGGCCGGGCCGTGGTGGGGCTGGCTGGACCGGTCGGTCATCCCGGCCCGGCCTTGAGGCCGGCAGCGGGCCGCCCAGCGGGCGGCGGTGGCGTGGGGCACCTGGAACCGGTCGGTCGCCCGCCGCGCCGGTCAGCGGGCATCAACGCTGCAGCGGGCCGGCCGCAGGCGTCCGAGCCCAGTCGGTGGGTCGACTGCACACCTGCCCGGAGGCCCTCGCGTCAACCCCTGACTCTCACCAAACCTCGCGGGCGGCTCGGGCGGGCGTTTGGCGGCAAAGGCACGTGTCGGGGGCTCGAATGACGTTGACTAGTCGGCAAACGGTGGGATCTCAGCAAAGGGCGCGGGGCCGCCGCGCCCGGCGCCGCAACTGATCGTCTACGCTATGTCGTCATGTCGACGGCATCCAGCACTACGTTTCGCATGTTCCGGCTCGCCGCGTTTGCCGAGGCGGTGTCGTGGACGGGCCTGCTGATCGGAATGGTCTTCAAGTATCTCGTGGTCGAGAACGAGATCGGGGTCAAGATCTTCGGGCCGATCCACGGCGCACTGTTCATCCTCTACGTGGTGTCGGTGCTGCTCACGCGGCCGGTGGCGGGTTGGAGCGCCCGGGCGACGTTCGTCGGGTTGCTGGCCTCGATCCCGCCGCTGGGGACGCTCTTCTTCGAGCGCTGGGCGGCCCGCAAGGCAGCCGAGCAGCCGCTGGAATCGGTTGCGGCCTGACGCTTTGATCGAGGGGTGGAGACGTACGCGTCGAGCCGGCACGCCGAGCTCACCGCCTGGGCCGACCGGACCATCCGCCAGTTCGTGTACCGGGCCGGGGGAGCGCGGCCGCCCGAGCCGACGATCCGGTGGTCGGCACATCTCAGCGCGTCGATCGTCTGGTACGTGGAGCAACTGCATCCTGACCAGGACTTTTGGTCTCTCGTGCTGATGGCCGAACAGCGGCTGGCGGCCGACCTCGGCGACCCCTACGCGTTCCTGCGCGAGGTACGGATCGGCGCGGAACAGGTCGCCGACAGCCCCAGCCGGTCCGCGGTCATCGGCTCGCTGGACGACTTTCTCGCCGATCCACCGGCCTGGGGTCAGGCGTTCGGGCTCACCCGCTCGGTCTTCGACGAGCTGTCACGGGACTACCTCAGGTCACACCGCCGGTGAGAGTGGAAGACTGTAGGCATGCGACAGCCGAATCCCCGCATGACGGCCGCCTCGCTGGCCGGCGCCGTCGACCTTTCCGCACTGCGCTCCACTCCGCCCGCGGCTGCGCCGGCCGGTGGCGCACCGGCCGCAGCAGATGCGCCGCCGTCCAGCGACTCGCCCTACGTCATCGACGTCACCGAGGCGACGTTCCAGAACGACATCCTGCAGCGCTCGGTGCAGACGCCGGTCGTGATCGACTTCTGGGCCGAGTGGTGTCAGCCCTGCAAGCAGCTCTCGCCGGTGCTCGAGAAGCTGGCGATCGAGGCCGACGGCGCGTTCGTCCTGGCCAAGATCGACATCGACGCCAACCCGCGGCTGGCGCAGGCGTTCCGCGTCCAGAGCATTCCGTTCGTGATGGCGATCGCGAACGGTCAGCCGGTGGACGCGTTCGCCGGGGTGCAGCCGGAGGCGAACCTGCGCCAGTGGCTGGCCGCGATCGTGCAGGCGGCCGGGGGTGAGGTGCCGGAGGCGCCGGCCGACCAGCGCCTCATCGACGCCGACGACAAGCTGCAGGCCGGTGACCTCGACGGCGCGGAGGCGGCCTACAAGGCGATGCTGGCCGAGACGCCGAACGACCTCAACGCGACCAGCGGCATCGCCCAGATCGGGCTGATGCGCCGGCTGGAGAACGTCACCGACGGCCGGGCCGTGCTGGCCGCCGCCGAGGCCGCGCCGGACGACATCGACGCCCAGACGCAGGCCGCCGACGTCGAGTTCGTGTCCGGGCTGGCCGAACAGGCGTTCAACCGGCTGATCGCGCTGATCCGCCGAACGGCTGGTGATGACCGGAACCGAGTCCGAACTCACATCCTCGATCTGTTCGCGATCGCGCCGCCGGAGGACCCGATCGTCGCCAAGGCGCGTCGGGACCTGAGTCGCGCACTGTTCTAGGAAAGCCACGTCAGAGGGGCCACGCGAACCCGCGGGGCCCCTTTTTCGTGTGTGAAAACAGCACGTTGCTGTTCGGGTGCCGGGTTACCCGCGGACCCGAACCCGATGCCGACACGGGTTAGGGTGACCGGGCGTCACCGTCCGGCAGCCTCAGGCGGTGATCCGCAGTGTCGCGGCAGATCGAGGGAGCGTTAATGGAGCGGCGTGCGCTGTCCGCCCGGCAGACGGAGGACTCCGGTTCGGAGTTCGTGGTCGATCCGCAACTGGGCCTGGCGCCCGGGGCCGATCTCCTCGCCTCGGTCGACGAGGTCGAAGCCCACAAGGACGCGCTGATCGCGAAGTCCGCGGCGACCACGGACGACCCGCTGGTGGCGGCCCTGCTGCCGGTCTACTACCGGTACGTGGCGGCCGAGGAACTGCTGAACCGCTCGCCGGCCGACCTGGTCGCGGCGACGGTCTCGCACCGGGAGCTGGGCGCGGTCCGGGCCCGCGGTGAGCTGAAGCTGCGGGTCCGCACGCCGAGCGGGGACGCCGGCTGGTGCGGCGGCCACACGGTGATCGAGCTGGTCACCGACGACATGCCGTTCCTGGTCGACTCGGTCACGGCCGAGCTGGCCCGGCACGAGCTCGGCGTCCACCTGCTCGTCCACCCGCAGATGGTCGTCGTCCGCGACGACGAGGGGACGCTGACCGAGGTGCGTCCGGTGGGCGACCCCGACGCGCCGGTCGCGGGCGAGGTCGTCGAGTCGTGGATGCACATCGAGATCGACCGCCGGTCGCACCGCGGGGCCGAGGAACAACTCCAGACCGACCTGGCCCGGGTCCTGGACGACGTCCGGGCCGCGGTGACCGACTGGGACGAGATGCGGGCCCGTGCGCTCACGATCGCCGACGGGCTCACCCACAAGGCCCTGCCGGTGCCCGACAAGGACGTCACCGACGCCCGCGAGCTGCTGCGCTGGCTGGCCGACGACCACTTCACGTTCCTCGGTTACCGGGAGTACTCGCTCGAGGGGGACGACCGGGCGCTGGTCGCCGTCCCGGGCACCGGCCTGGGCATCCTCCGGGAGGGCGCGAGCCGCCCCCGCCGGCTGGCCGACATGCCCGAAGAGGTTCGGGCCAACGTGCTGGCCAAGCGTCTGCTGATCATCACCAAGGCCAACTCGCGCTCGACCGTGCACCGCCCGGCCTACCTCGACTACGTCGGCTTCAAGACGTTCGACGCCGACGGCAACGTCACCGGGGAGCGCCGGTTCCTGGGCCTGTTCTCGTCGGCGGCGTACCTGGACAGCGTGCGGGCGCTGCCGGTGATCTCGCGCAAGGTCGACGAGGTGCTGGCCCGCTCCGGGCTCTCCCGCAGCAGCCACTCGGGCAAGGACCTGCTGCAGATCCTCGAGACCTACCCCCGCGACGAGCTGTTCCAGATCGCGACCAGCGAGCTGTTCGAGACGACGATGGCCGTGCTGCGGCTGGGCGGGCGTCGGCGGCTGCGGCTGTTCGTCCGCCGGGACGCCTACGGCCGGTTCATCTCCTGCGTCGTGTACCTGCCCCGCGACCGGTACACCACGCAGAACCGCCTGCGCATGCAAGACATCCTGATGGACGCGCTGCACGGCGTCGGCGTCGACTACACGACCCGGGTCACCGAGTCGGTGCTCGCCCGGGTGAAGTTCGTCGTCCGCACCGACCCGAACACCTCGGTCGGGCCCATCGACGTCGATCAGTTGCAGCAGCGGCTGGCCGACGCGACCCGCAGCTGGGACGACGAGTTCGCGACCGAGATCCGCCGGGAGATCGGCGAGGAGCAGGCGACCCGGCTGCTGCGCCGGTACGGGACCGCGTTCAACGCGGCCTACCAGGCCGAGCACACGCCGGCCGAGGCGGTCGAGGACCTGTCCCGGATCGAGGTGCTCGAGGAGGAGGGCGACCTCGGCGTCAGCCTCTACCGGTCGGCCGACCGCGGTCTGCGGTTCACGGTCTACCGCCTGGGCGACGCGATGGCGCTCTCCGACGTGCTGCCGGTGCTGCACTCGCTCGGCGTCGAGGTGGTGGACGAGCGGCCGTACCGGGTGCAGCGCACCGACGACAAGCCGACCTGGGTCTACGACTTCGGTCTGCGGGTGCGCAGCGGCACGGACGTGCCCCACATGATCGGGCGGGCGATCGCCGAGTCGGGACCGCTCGCGCCCCCGGTGCCGGTCGACATCCGCCGGGTGCACTCGGCGATGGAGAACGCGTTCGCGGCCTGCTGGCGGGGCGAGTGCGAGGTCGACGGGTTCAACGCGCTGGTGGTCTCGGCCGGGCTGGCCTGGGACGAGGTCGTGGTCCTGCGGGCCTACGCGAAGTACCTCCGGCAGGCCGGCAGCCGCTGGTCGCAGGAGTACGTCGAGCGGGTGCTGGCCGAGAACCCGCAGATCGCCCGGATGCTCGTCGACCTGTTCACCGCCCGGTTCGACCCGAACTTCCGGGGCGACGCCGACGCCCGCGCCGCCGCCGGAGACGCGCTGCTGGTCAGCCTCACCGAGGCCCTGGACGCCGTGCAGAGCCTGGACGCCGACCGCATCCTGCGCAGCGTCCTCACGCTGATCACCGCGACCCTGCGCACGAACCACTTCCAGCGGGGCCGGGCCGGTCGGCACAAGCCGTACCTGAGCTTCAAGATCGACCCGCGCGCGGTGCCCGACCTGCCCGCTCCGCGGCCGAAGTTCGAGATCTTCGTGTACTCGCCCCGCGTGGAAGGCGTCCACCTGCGGTTCGGTGCGGTCGCCCGGGGTGGCCTGCGCTGGTCCGACCGCCGGGAGGACTTCCGCACCGAGATCCTCGGGCTGGTCAAGGCCCAGATGGTGAAGAACACCGTGATCGTGCCGGTGGGCTCCAAGGGCGGGTTCGTGGTCAAGAACCCGCCAGTGGGCGGCGACCGGGACGCGATCCAGGCCGAGGGCATCGCCTGCTACCGGACGTTCATCAGCGGCCTGCTCGACCTGACCGACAACCTCGACAGCGACGGCCGCACGGTGCTCCCCCCGGTCGACGTCGTCCGGCACGACGGGGACGACTCGTACCTGGTCGTCGCGGCCGACAAGGGCACCGCGACGTTCTCCGACATCGCCAACGAGGTCGCGGCCGAGTACGGGTTCTGGCTCGGCGACGCGTTCGCGTCCGGCGGCTCGGTGGGCTACGACCACAAGGCGATGGGCATCACCGCCCGGGGCGCCTGGGAGTCGGTGAAGCGGCACTTCCGCGAGCTCGGGCACGACACCCAGACGCAGGACTTCACGGTCGTCGGCGTCGGCGACATGTCCGGTGACGTGTTCGGCAACGGCATGCTGCTCTCCGAGCACATCCGCCTGGTCGCCGCGTTCGACCACCGGCACATCTTCGTCGACCCGAACCCGGACGCGGCCGTCGGCTTCGCCGAGCGCCGACGTCTCTTCGACCTCCCCAGGTCGAGCTGGGAGGACTACGACAAGCAGAAGATCTCGGCCGGCGGCGGGGTCTTCCCCCGCACGGCCAAGGCGGTCGACGTCACGCCGGAGATGCGCGCGGCCCTCGGCCTCCCCGAGACCGCCACCCGGCTCAGCCCGGCCGAGCTGATGCGGGCGATCCTGCTCGCCCCCGTCGACCTGCTCTGGAACGGCGGGATCGGGACGTACGTCAAGGCGTCCGACGAGACCCAGGCCGACGCCGGGGACAAGTCGAACGACGCGGTCCGGGTCAACGGCAAGCAGCTGCGCGCCCGGGTCGTGGGGGAGGGCGGCAACCTCGGCCTGACCCAGCGCGGCCGGATCGAGTACGCGCTCGAGGGCGGCCGGGTGAACACCGACGCGATCGACAACTCGGCCGGGGTCGACACGTCCGACCACGAGGTCAACATCAAGATCCTGCTCAACCAGGCGGTGCACGCCGACGAGCTCGACACCGAGGCCCGCAACGCGCTGCTGGCCGAGATGACCGACGAGGTCGCGCACCTGGTGCTGGCCGACAACTACGCCCAGAACGAGGCGCTGTCGCTGGCCCGGCACCTGGCCCCGCGGCTGCTGGGTGTCCACCGGCGGCTGATGTCCGAGCTCGAGCGGGCCGGTCGGCTCGACCGCGCGCTGGAGTTCCTGCCCGACGACGAGACCGCGGCCACCCGGGAGTCGCTCACCTCGCCCGAGCTGTCGGTGCTGCTGGCCTACGTGAAGATCGGCCTGGCCGACGACGTGCTGGCCGGGCCGGTGCCGGACGACCCCTGGTGCCGTCCGATCCTGCGCGACTACTTCCCGACCCCGCTGCGGGAACGGTATGCACGGTATGCCGAGACCCACCCGCTGCGCCGCGAGATCATCACGACCGCGGTGGTGAACGAGGTCGTCAACCACGGTGGCGTCTCGTTCGTGTTCCGGGCGGTCGAGGAGACCGGCGCGACCCCGGCCGACATCGTCCGGGCCTACGCGGTGATCCGGGACGTCTGCGGGCTCGGCGACCTGTGGCGGGCGGCCAACGAGCTCGACTCCTCGGTGCCCGCGTCCGCTCAGCAGGCGGTGATGGTGCAGGCCCGCCGGGTGCTCGACCGGGGCGTCCGCTGGCTGCTGCAGAGCCGCAGCGGGTCGCTCGACGTCGAGGCCGAGATCGCCCGGCTGCGGCCGGGCATGACCGAGCTGATGGCCGAGATGGGCAGCCTGATGCTCGGCCGGGAGGCCGACCGGTACCAGGGGTTCGTCCGGGGCCTGGAGGCCGAGGGCGTGCCGGCCGACCTGGCCGACCGCGTCACCGCCGCGCTCTACGGGTTCGGCCTGCTCGACGTCGTCGAGCTCTCGCACCACACCGAACTGTCCGGACGCGACGTGGCGACGCTGTACTATACGCTGTCCGAGCGCTTCCGGGTGGACGAGATGCTCGACCGGATCTCGGCGCTGCCCCGGGCCGACCGCTGGCAGGCGCTGGCCCGGCTCGCGCTGCGCTACGACCTGTACAGCGCGCTCGACAGCCTCACCCGCGAGGTGCTGCGCCGGGTGCCGGGCCGGATGACGGCCGAGGAGCGGGTCAGCCGCTGGGCCGACGCGAACGCGGACACGATCAGCCGGGCCCTGACGACGCTCGCGCTGCTGGCCGAGGACGCGCCCTCGGACCTGGCCACGCTCACGGTCGTGCTGCGTCAGATCCGGACCGTGGTGCGGGCCTCGTCGGCGCACACCTAAGCCAGCTGCCAGAGTTTGACGGTGTGGTCGGCGCCGGCGGTCGCGATCTCGCGGCTGTCGGCGCTGAACGCCACGTTGTAGATCAGGTCGGAGTGGTAGGTCGCGACGAAGCTGATCAGGCGGCCGGTGTTCGGGTTCCAGAGACCGAGCGACTTGTCCTCGCCGGCCGAGGCCAGCAGTCGGCCGTCGGGGCTGAACGCGACCGTGTCGACGCCCTCGTTGTGGCCGGTGAGCGCCGAGCCGACCTGGGCCCGGGTGGCGACGTCCCAGAGCCGGACCGTGCCGTCGTCGGACGCGGTCGCGAGCCGGTTGCCGTCCGGGTTGAACGCGACCGACCAGACCTCGGCCGTGTGGCCGGTCATCGGGCCGCCGATCGCCGCGCCGGTCGCCGCGTTCCAGAGGCGGACGGTCTTGTCCGAGCTGACCGACGCGACCAGCCGGCCGTCGGGGCTGAACGCGACCCAGGTGACCTCGGCGGTGTGCCCCTTGAGCGCGGGGACGGTCTGCTTGCCGGTGGCCAGGTCCCAGATGCGCACGGTCTTGTCGTTGCCGGCCGAGGCGATGAGGGTCCCGGCCCGGTTGACCGCGACCGCGTTGACCGCGCCGTCGTGGCCGGTGAGCGCGTCTCCGCGGCGCTGGCCGATCTGGGGGTCCCAGAGCAGGATCGTGCCGTCGGACTGGGACGTGACGAGCGTACGGCCGTCGGCGGTGTAGGCGAGGCCGTCGACGTTGCCGTGCTGGCTCGGGCGGGCCGGCCCGATCGGGTCGCCGGTGCGGGTGTTCCAGAAGCGGATCGAGCCGTCCTTGCCGCCCGAGGCGATCACCGGGCGTTTCGGGTCGAAGGCCACCGCGTAGATGTCGTCGGTGTGGCCGCTGAGGGTCTTCACGAGCGTCGCCGTGGTGGGGGTGGGGCGCGGGGCCGGCGCGGAGGAGACGGGCGCCGTCGCGCCGGCGCGGACGTCGGCCGAGGGCGAACCGAGGCGGGACCCGACGTAGCCGGCGGTGAGGACGAGCGCTACGACCGCGAGCCCGGCCGCGGCGACCAGCCACGCCGTGCGCCGGCCCGTGCGGGGCCGCGCAGGCGGGACGGAGAGCGCAGCGGGCGCCGGAGCCGCGGGCGGGGCGGCGAGGGCCACGGGCGCGGCGGCGAGAGCCGCGGGCGCGAACGCCGGGGACAGGCCGCCGGAGATCCGCGTCGGGACGTCCGGCTGGGGAGTGGGGGCCGGCGGTGCGGGTTCGTCGAGGAGCACTCGGGGGTCCACGCGGAGCGGCACGCCGGTCGTCGTGATCCAGCCCCGGCCGAAGGAGTCCCGGGCCGCCCGGGCCAGCTCCACCGCGAACTCCTGCGCCGATGCCGGCCGATCCGACGGCTTCTTCGCCAGCGCCCGCATCACCACCGCCGCGACCCGCGACGGGACGTCGTCCAGTGGTGCCGGCTCCCTCTCGATCACCTGCCGGACCACCGCGGCGAGCGACAGGTCGGTGCCCACCGGCGTCCGATCGGCCAGCGCCCGGTACAGCGTCGCGCCCAGCGAGTACAGGTCGGCGGCCGGCCCCACCGGCGCGCCGAGGAACTGCTCCGGCGCCATGTAGATCGGCGTCCCGAGCAGGCCGCTGGTCGAGGCGGCGGTGCCTTCGAACAGCTTGGCGATCCCGAAGTCCGAGAGCTTCGGCGCCCCGCCCGCGGTGAACAGCACGTTGTCGGGCTTGATGTCCCGGTGCGCGACCCCGCGCTCGTGCGCGGCCTGCAACCCGTCGGCGATCGCCAGTGCCCAGGCGCAGACCCGCTCCGGCGTCACCGGCTGGTGCAGCCGCTGCCCCAGCGTCCCGCCCGCGAGGTACTCCATGACGAGCAGCCGGACCGACCCGTGCTCGGCGTACTCGAACACCCGGACCAGGTGTGGATGGTCCAGTTCGGTCATCAACTGGGCCTCGGACAGGAACCGGCGGGACAGCTCGGCGTCGTCGACCTCGGGCGCCACGATCGCTTTGACCGCACGCGTGACACCGAGCCGCCGGTGTCTCGCCGTGAACACCAGCCCGAACCCGCCACGGCCGATCTGGCCGCCGATGTCGTACCCCGGTAACGCCCGCTCGATCTCCGCGCGGTCGATCAGCATGCCTCGGGAATACGCGGACGCTATATACGAAAGCTACACACGGAGAAGGTCCCGGGGACCACCCGGGACCTTCTCAGAGCAACTCTTCGTCTTCCTCGGGGAAGTAGTAGTAGAGCGTCACGTGAGGACGGTTAGCGCCGGCCTCGAGGTCGTAGTGCAGCAACACGTCCATCACGCCGATGGGACCGTCGGTCTCCATCTCCTCGATGGTGGCCGCAGCCGCCCTGAGCAGGTCGGGTATCCGGTCCTGGCCCGGCCCCTCGGGCAAGGCGATATTCACGTGACGGCACTGGAAGCCGTGGTGGATCCGATCGTGTGGCATCGACTGTGATCATGCCGTGTAGGTAGGGGATGTCTGCAACCGGCTCGGGAGAGTCGGTGCACATGCACTTCTCGTCCTGCTCACAAAGGTGACTTTCCGTCCTGATTTCGTTGTGGGAGAGGTACGGAGCTTAGTCTTCCTCGGAGCCGGAGGGGGTGCCAGGAACAACTCCCGGGTCCGCTCCGGGGTCCCGGCCCGCGGCCGCGCCCGGTCCGCTCTCGACCGGCGCTGCGGCCTCGGAGGACGACGCAGGCGCCGCGGCCGACGCAGCAGCCGACGCGGACGGGCGTAGCCAGATCACGCCCAGCGGAGGCAGCGTCACCGAGGCCGACGCGGGCTCGCCGTGCCAGGGCCGGGCCTCGGCGACGACCTCGCCCAGGTTGCCGACGCCCGACCCGCCGTACAGATCGGAGTCGGTGTTCACGACCTCGTCCCAGGTACCGACCAGCGGCAGGCCGATCCGGTAGTCGTGGTGCGGGTGCCCGGCGAAGTTCGCCACGCAGGCCAGCACCGACCCGTCGGCGCCGTGACGCAGGAACGAGAAGACGTTGCTCGCCGCGTCGTTGGCGTCGATCCACGAGAAACCGGCCGGGTCGACGTCCTGGGTCCACAGCGCCGGGCTCTCCCGGTAGACCCGGTTGAGGTCACCGACGAGCTTCTGGACGCCCGCGTGGTCGGGGTTCTCGAGCGCCCACCAGTCGAGCGAGCGGTCCTGCGACCACTCGCCCTCCTGCGCGAGCTCGCCGCCCATGAACAGCAGCTGCTTGCCGGGGTGGGCCCACATGTAGGCGTACAGCGCCCGGAGCTGGGCCAGCTTGCGCCAGCGGTCGCCGGGCATCTTCCCGTAGAGCGAGCCCTTGCCGTGCACGACCTCGTCGTGCGACAGCGGCAGGACGAAGTTCTCGCTCCACGCGTAGACCAGCGAGAACGTCATCTGGTGGTGGTGGTACTGGCGGTGGATCGGGTCGCGGCTGAGGTAGTCGAGCGTGTCGTGCATCCAGCCCATGTTCCACTTGAACCCGAAGCCCAGCCCGCCGACGTGGGTGGGGCGGCTGACGCCGGGCCACGACGTCGACTCCTCGGCGACCATCATCGTGCCCGGGTGGTGCCGGTAGACGGTGGCGTTGAGCTCCTGCAGGAACTTCACCGAGTCGAGGTTCTCCCGGCCGCCGTACTCGTTCGGCAGCCACTCCCCGTCCTTGCGTGAGTAGTCCAGGTAGAGCATCGAGGCCACCGCGTCGACCCGGAGGCCGTCGACGTGGAACTCCTCGAGCCAGTAGAGCGCGTTGGCGACCAGGAAGTTGCGCACCTCGTTGCGGCCGACGTCGAAGACGTAGGTGCCCCAGTCGGGGTGCTCGCCGCGGCGCGGGTCGGCCGGCTCGTAGAGCGGCGTCCCGTCGAAGCGGGCCAGCGCGAACGCGTCCTTGGGGAAGTGGGCGGGCACCCAGTCGACGAGGACGCCGATGCCGGCGGCGTGCAGCCGGTCGACCAGGTACCGGAAGTCGTCGGGGACGCCGAACCGGGAGGTGGGGGCGTAGTAGCCGGTGACCTGGTAGCCCCACGAGCCGCCGAACGGGTGCTCGGCGACCGGCAGGAACTCGACGTGGGTGAAGCCGAGGTTCGTGACGTACTCGACCAGCTCGTCGGCCAGCTGCCGGTAGGAGAGCCCCTGCTTCCACGAGCCCAGGTGCACCTCGTAGACGCTGACCGGCTTGGCGTGCCAGCCACCCTGGTCGCGCGTGGCCACCCACTCGGCGTCGCTCCACTCGAACGACGACTCGGTGACGACGCTGGCGGTGGCCGGCGGCACTTCGGTCGCGAAGGCCAGCGGGTCGGCCTTCTCCCGCCAGTGCCCGTCCGGGCCGAGGATCTGGAACTTGTACCGGGCGCCGACGCCGACGTCGGGCACGAACAGCTCCCAGACGCCGCTGGAGCCCATCGAGCGCATCGGGAGGCCGCGGCCGTCCCAGAACGTGAAGTCACCGGTGACCCGGACGCCCCGGGCGTTGGGCGCCCACACCGCGAAGCTGACGCCGGAGACCATTCCGCCGGGCGTCCCGTAGTGCCGGAGGTGGGCACCGAGGACGTCCCAGAGCCGTTCGTGCCTGCCCTCGCTGATCAGGTGCAGGTCGACCTCGCCGAGCGTCGGCAGCCAGCGGTAGGGGTCGTCGGTGACGTGCGCGCCGTGCCCCGGACCGTGGTCGTACCGCACCTCGAGCCGGTAGTCGCCCGGCTGCTCGGCGAAGTCCACCGCGAAGACCCCGCCGTCGTGGATCCGGGTCATCTCCCGGCGCTCGTCGCCGCTGACCAGCGTGACCGCGGCGGCCTCCGGCCGCAGCGTCCGGACCACCCAGCCGCCGCTCTCCAGGCGATGGACGCCCAGAACACCGTGGGGGTTGTGGTGCTCGCCGCGGATCAGCTGATCCAGCTCGATCCGGCTCACTGACATGTCGGGCTGAATGGTCATGACCTCTCGGTTTCCCAGTGACGGGATCAGGTAGTCGCGAGTCTGGCGATCGAGCGGAGGGGGATGTCGACCCAGCTCGGCCGGTTGTCGTACTCGTAGGCCACCTCGTAGACGGCCTTGTCGAGCTCGAGCGCGCGCAGCAGCGCCGGGTTGGCCTCCGGGTCGGCGAGCGTGATGCCGTCTTTCGCGTAGCCCTCGATGAACGCGGCCCGGTTCCGGTCGGCCCACTCGACGACCCGCTCGTCGACCGACGGGTCGATCTCCTCCGCCTCGACGTGCCCGACGAGGAGGTGGTGGGCTGCGTAGTCGAACGAGCGGAGCATCCCGGCGACGTCACGCAGCGGCGACATCTTCGCGACCCGCTCCGGCAGCGGACGGGCGGGCTCGCCCTCGAAGTCGATGAGCACCCAGCCCTGCAGCGTCCGCAGTACCTGACCCAGGTGCAGGTCACCGTGGATGCGCTGGACGATGACCGGCTCGCCGTGGTCGGCGACCTCGGCGAAGACCCGGCGGATGCCGGGCTCGAACGGAGCCAGCCCGCTCACCCGGCGCAGCACGGCGTCCAGCCGGGCGTTCATCCCGGCGACGACGCTGTCCAGCCGATCGACCGGCACCACTTCGGTGCCCAGCGCGGTCACCAGGTCGCGGTGCACCGCGGCGACTGCCTGACCGAGGCGGCAGGCCTCGGTGGAGAAGTCGCTGCCGAGCTCGGCGATCGGCGTCTCGGGCTCGTTGATCAGGTCGCGCACCGACGCGGTGGCCATCGCCCAGCCGTCGGCGGTGTTCGCGAAGAACTTCTGCAGCAGGCCGTAGGTGACCGGCGCGTCCTGCAGCTCGCCCTCGATCGCGCCGTACAGCTCGGCGATGTGCTCGCTGCCGACGCTGCGCAGCGCCCGGTGCAGCTCGAGGTCGGGGCTGACGCCCCGGTCGAGCTTCCGGAACAGCTTCATGATGTATTCGCCGCCGAACACCACCGAGGTGTTGCTCTGCTCGGCCGAGATCGGCCGGCTGGCCAGGTCGGTGTCGATGACGGCGCCCGGCTCGTGCCGGAACCGCACGCCGCCGACGTCCTTGTTCGCCGCGATCAGGTCGCGGATCTCCCCGGTCAGGTCGAGGTCGTGGGCCGCGTCGTAGGCGACGAGATCCTCGACCGGACCGATCCGGGCGTGGTCGAGCCGTTCCGGCAGCTCGCCGCGGCGCAGCCCGACGAGCAGCTGGTACCGCTCGACCCGCCCGCCGGAGGCCACCCCCACCACGACGTGGTCGAGGCGGGGGCCGCCGGACGGCAGGTCGTCGAACCACGTGTCGGCCTTCACGACCGACACGTCGTCGATGTGGCTCTGCTTGTCGCCGAACCATCGCTGTTTCGGTAGCCACGAGGAGAGCAAGCCGGTGAGGGCTTCGGCATGCGTGACCAGCGCTGTCATCCGATACCTCCCGTGCGGTTCCCGGTCGTCCGCGCGCTCGGTGGATTCACCACGTCGCCTAGCCGCGCTCTTCGTGCGGGGTGAGCTGGAACCAGTAGAAGCCGTGGCCGGGCAACGTCAGCAGATACGGCAGCTCGCCGATCGGCGGGAAGTGCACCCGGCCGGTGAGCTCCACCGGCGTGCAGCCGCGGAACCGGCCGAGGTCCAGCTCGACCGGCTGGGGGAACCGCGACAAATTGTTGACGCATATCACTACGTCATGTTCCCCGTCCGGCCCGACGTATTCACGGACATACGCCAGCACTGTCGGGTTCGACCCGCCGAGGTCGGTGAACGACCCGAGTGGGAACGCCGGGTGCTGCTGCCGGATCTCGATCATTCGGCGCGTCCAGTGCAGCAGCGACGCGCTCGCGCCGAGCTGGGCCTCCACGTTGGTGACCTGGTAGCCGTAGATCGGATCCATGATCACCGGCAGGTAGATCCGGCCCGGGTCGCAGACCGAGAAGCCCGCGTTGCGGTCCGGCGTCCACTGCATCGGCGTGCGGACGCCGTCCCGGTCACCGAGCCAGATGTTGTCGCCCATCCCGATCTCGTCCCCGTAGTAGAGGACGGGGGAGCCGGGCAGCGACAGCAGCATGGCGGTGAACAGCTCGATCTGGTTGCGGTCGTTGTCGAGCAGCGGCGCGAGCCGGCGGCGGATGCCGACGTTGGCCCGCATCCGCGGGTCCTTGGCGTACTCGGTGTACATGTAGTCGCGCTCTTCGTCGGTGACCATCTCGAGCGTCAGCTCGTCGTGGTTCCGCAGGAAGATGCCCCACTGCGCGCCCTCGGGAATGTCGGGCGTCTGGGCCAGGATCTCCGAGATCGGGAACCGGGACTGGCGGCGGACGGCCATGAAGATGCGCGGCATCAGCGGGAAGTGGAACGCCATGTGGCACTCGTCGCCGCCGACGCTCGGGTCGCCGAAGTACTCGACCACGTCGGCCGGCCACTGGTTCGCCTCGGCCAGCAGCACCCGGCCCGGGTACTCGTCTTCGACGACCTTGCGGCACCGCTTGAGGAACTCGTGGGTGCGCGGCAGGTTCTCGCAGTTCGTGCCCTCCTCCTCGAAGAGGTAGGGCACCGCGTCGAGCCGGAAACCGTCGATCCCGAGGTCGAGCCAGAACCGCAGGACGTCGAGCATGGCCTCCTGGACGGCCTCGTTCTCGAAGTTCAGGTCGGGCTGGTGACTGAAGAACCGGTGCCAGTAGAACTGCCCGCGCACCGGGTCGTAGGTCCAGTTCGACGATTCGGTGTCGACGAAGATGATCCGGGCGTCGGCGTACTTCGAGTCGTCGTCGCTCCAGACGTAGAAGTCGCCGTACGGGCCCTCCGGGTCGCGCCGCGACTCCTGGAACCACAGGTGCTGGTCCGACGTGTGGTTCATGACCAGGTCGGTGATCACGCGGATCCCGCGCTTGTGGGCCTCGTCGAGGAACGTCACGAACTCCTCGAGCGTGCCGAACTCCGGCAGCACCGCGCGGAAGTCGCTGATGTCGTAGCCGCCGTCGCGCAGCGGCGAGTCGTAGAACGGCGGCAGCCACAGGCAGTCGACGCCCAGCCAGGCCAGGTAGTCGAGCTTCGCGGTCAGGCCCTGGAGGTCGCCGGTGCCGTCGCCGGACGAGTCGTAGAAGGCCCGGATCAGGACCTCGTAGAAGACCGCGCGCTTGTACCACTCGGGGTCGAGCGGCATCTGACGCGCGTGCTTGTAGCTCTCGGACTGGGGTTCGACGAGATGCCCGTCGGCCGTGTGCGGGTGCGCGGCGGCGTCTTCGACGGTGCGCTCCGGGGTGTGGGCGCGCAGTCTGGGCGGGTGAGGCAGTGAGATGGTCATGTGCGCCCTCAGGACGTCTGGCTGTGGATCGAGAACACGTGCGCGACCTGCTGATACGGGTCGAGTCGGACGGCGTTGTGCTGTCCCCAGTCGAAGCTTGCCCCGGTGAGCTCGTCGACTACCCGGAACCGGTCGTGCCAGTCGAGCCCGAGAGCGGGCATGTCGAGCGCGGTGTTACCCCAGTGCGTGTTGTGCGGGTCGAGCGTGCACACCACCAGGACCGTGTCGGCCCCCTGCTGCTTGGAGAAACACAAAATCGCGTCGTTGTCGACGTGGTGGAAACGCAGGTTCCGGAGCCTCTGCAGCGCCGGGTGAGCTCGGCGCAACTCGTTGAGCCGACCCAGGAACGGCGCCAGCGTACGCCCTTCCGCTTCGGCCTGCTTCCAGTCCCGCGGACGGAGCTGGTACTTCTCCGAGTCGAGGTATTCCTCCGACCCCGGACGCACGGCGACGTGCTCGTAGAGCTCGAAGCCGGAGTAGACGCCCCAGGTCGGCGACATCATGCTGGCCAGCACGGCCCGGATCGCGAACATCGCCGGACCGCCGTACTGCAGCGACGCGTGCAGGATGTCGGGGGTGTTCACGAAGAAGTTCGGGCGCATGTAGTGCCCGGACTCGACGAGCTCGCGCCCGTACTCCTCGATCTCCCACTTGGCCGTGCGCCAGGTGAAGTACGTGTACGACTGGGTGAACCCGATCTCGGCCAGGTGGTGCATCATCGCCGGCCGGGTGAACGCCTCGGCGAGGAACAGCACGTCCGGGTGGACCTTCTTGACCTCCCAGATCAGCCAGTGCCAGAAGTCGGTCGGCTTGGTGTGGGGGTTGTCGACGCGGAAGATCTTCACGCCGTGCTCGACCCACAGCAGCACGACCCGGAGCATCTCGGCGTAGATGCCGTTCCGGTCGTTGTCGAAGTTCAGCGGGTAGATGTCCTGGTACTTCTTGGGCGGATTCTCGGCGTAGGCGATCGTCCCGTCGGGCAGCGTCGTGAACCACTCCGGGTGCTCGGTGACCCAGGGGTGGTCGGGCGCGCACTGCAGCGCCAGGTCGAGCGCGACCTCCATGCCCAGCTCGCGCGTACGGGCCACGAACGCGTCGAAGTCGTCGAACGTCCCCAGCTGGGGGTGGATGGCGTCGTGGCCGCCCTCGGAGGCACCGATCGCCCACGGCGAACCGACGTCGTCGGGCGTCGGGGTGAGCGTGTTGTTCTTGCCCTTGCGGTTGACCCGGCCGATCGGGTGGATCGGCGGCAGGTAGACGACGTCGAAGGCCATGTCGGCGATCGCCGGCAGGCGACGCGCGGCGGTGCGGAACGTGCCGTGCACCGGCGGGCCGACGGCGTCGGTGCCCGCGTCGGGGACGACCGCGCCCTCCGACCGGGGGAAGAACTCGTACCAGGAGCCGTAGAGCGCGCGCTCGCGGTCGACCCAGACGCTGAACGCGGGTGAGCGGGTCACCAGGTCACGCACCGGACGCTCGGCCATCGCCGGCCCCAGCGACAGCCCGAGCTCGACCCGCTCGGCCAGCGGCTTGGTCGTGTCACGCAGTGCGGCCGCGGCCTCGAACAGCTCGTCCCGGCGCTGGCGCGGTGCGAACCGGCCGGCCTTGAGGAAGAGCCGGGCCCCGGTCTCGAGGTCGTTGGCGAGCTCGACCGCCGACTGGCCGGCCGCGACCTTCACCTCGACCGCGTGGTGCCAGGTCTCGAACGGGTCGCCCCAGGCCTCGACGACGAACGTCCACCGGCCGGGAGCGTCGGGAACGACCGAGGCGTGCCACCGGTCGTTCTCGCCCTTGACCATCGGCGTGAACGGTGTTCGCCGCCCGTCGGGCGCGGTCCACACCACGTTCGCGCCCACGGCGTCGTGTCCCTCGCGGAACACCGTGGCGGAGACGGGCATCAATTCACCCACGACGGCGCGCGCTGGATACGAACCAGCAGCCACGACGGGGGTGATGTCTTCGATCGCGAAGCGTCCGGTCATCAAGGCCTACCGTATCGAGTCAGAGGGACGGTCGCGGTGACGGTCCAGGGGCTTGCGTTGCACCCGGTCCAAGGGTCTCAAGTACACGATGGCCGAGAGTCCCTGGGGAGGTATAGCCGCCCGGAGCGGAAAATACTTGCGGGACACGGACGCAATGTTCGCGCCCGTGACACGGGAACCGACCCGGGCGTCGGTAGGGTGCGGCCCGTGAGAGCCCTACGTCGTTTTACCGTGCGGGCCAAGCTGCCCGAACCGCTGGCCCCGCTCGGTGAGCTCGTGATGAATTTGCGGTGGTCGTGGAACCCACCCACGGTTGATCTTTTCTCTTCCGTGGATCCCAGAGTCTGGGAACAGGTGCGCCAGGACCCGGTCCGTCTACTGGGGGAGGTCTCCGGTCAGCGACTGGAGGCGCTCGCCGCGGACCCGGACTTCCTCGGCCGCCTGCGGGACGCCCACGCCGACCTGCAGCGCTATCTCACCGAGCCACGCTGGTACCAGGAGCACGCCCAGGCCGAAGCCGACGCCGGGAAGCCGCTGCCCGCGTCGATCGCCTACTTTTCCCCGGAGTTCGGCATCACCGAAGTGCTGCCGCAGTACTCCGGCGGTCTGGGAATCCTGGCCGGCGACCACCTCAAAGCCGCCAGCGACCTGGGTGCGCCGATCGTCGGGGTCGGCCTCCTGTATCGATCCGGATACTTCAGTCAGGCGCTCACCGCCGACGGCTGGCAGGCCGAGCACTACCCGCCGCTCGACCCGCACGGCCTGCCGCTGCAGCGGCTGACCGGCGCCGACGGCGCTCCGCTGCGGATCTCGGTGAACCTGCCCGAGCACCGCACGCTGCACGCGCACATCTGGAAGGCGCAGGTCGGCCGGGTCCCGCTGCTGCTGCTCGACTCCGACATCGAAGACAACGGCCCGGCCGAGCGCGGGGTCACCGACCGCCTGTACGGCGGCGGCGCCGACCACCGGCTGCTGCAGGAGATCCTGCTCGGCATCGGGGGCGTCCGGGCGCTGCGCGCGTACGCCGAGCTGACCGGCGAGCCCGCACCCGAGGTCTTCCACACCAACGAGGGCCACGCCGGCTTCCTCGGGGTGGAGCGCATCCGCGAGCTCGTCCAGGGCACCGGCCTGACGTTCGACCAGGCGCTGTCGGCGGTGCGGGCGGGCACGGTGTTCACCACGCACACACCGGTGCCGGCCGGCATCGACCGGTTCTCCCGTGACCTGATCGCGCACGTGTTCGGCGCGGGTGTTCTGGCCGACGTGCCCGACATCCCGATCGAGCGGCTGCTCGGGCTGGGTGCCGAAGACGACCCGGGCGTGTTCAACATGGCCCACATGGGCCTGCGGCTGGGCCAGCGCGCCAACGGCGTCAGCAAGCTGCACGGGATCGTCAGCCGGGACATGTTCAAGGGGCTCTGGC
The DNA here is from genome assembly GCF_006912135.1 of Cryptosporangium phraense. Taxonomy (NCBI): domain Bacteria; kingdom Bacillati; phylum Actinomycetota; class Actinomycetes; order Cryptosporangiales; family Cryptosporangiaceae; genus Cryptosporangium; species Cryptosporangium phraense. The sequence goes on from NZ_VIRS01000009.1 coordinate 74,127, forward strand.
CGGGCTTCGAGAACTCCGAGGTGCCGATCACGTCGGTCACCAACGGCGTCCACGCGCCGACCTGGGTGGCCCGCGAGACCGCGGCGATCGGGTCGGGCGCGGTGAACGACGACCTCTGGGCGGCGATCGGCCAGGCGCCGAACCAGCAGCTCTGGGAGACCCGCCGGGCGCTGCGCAGCAAGCTGGTCGAGGAGGTCCGCCGCCGGCTGCGGGCCTCGTCGCTACGGCGCGGGCACACCGACGCCGAGCTCGGCTGGATCGACTCGGTGTTCGACCCGGACGTGCTGACGATCGGGTTCGCCCGCCGGGTGCCGTCGTACAAGCGTCTGACGCTGATGCTGCGCGACCCCGACCGGCTGCGCGCGCTGCTGCTGGACCCCGACCGTCCTCTGCAGATCGTCATCGCCGGGAAGAGCCACCCGGCCGACGAGGGCGGCAAGATGCTGATCCAGCAGATGGTGCGGTTCACCGACGACCCGGCCGTGCGCAACCGGATCGTGTTCCTGCCCGACTACGACATCGGCATGGCCCGGTACCTGTACTGGGGCTGCGACGTCTGGCTGAACAACCCGCTGCGTCCGCTCGAGGCCTGCGGGACGTCGGGCATGAAGGCGTCGCTCAACGGTGGCCTCAACCTGTCCATCCGGGACGGGTGGTGGGACGAGATGTACGACGGCCAGAACGGCTGGGCGATCCCCACCGCCGACGGCGTCATCGACCCGGACCGGCGCGACGACCTGGAGGCGGCGGCGTTCTACGACCTGCTGTCCACCCACGTCCGGACGCTGTTCTACGAGCGCGGCGACGACGGCGTCCCGGCCCGCTGGCTGGAGATGGTGCGCCACACGCTCAGCTCGCTCGGCCCGAAGCTCACCGCGACGCGGATGGTGGCCGAGTACGTCGACCGGCTGTACGCGCCGGCCGCACGGAGCTCGGCCCGGGTGCTCGCGGACAATTTCGCGGGCGCGCGCGAGCTGGCCTCCTGGCGGGCCGACGTCGCGCAGCACTGGACCGGCGTCAAGGTGGCGCACGTGGAGTCGTCGGGGATCGGCGACACGCCCGAGCTCGGCGCGACCGTCAACATCCGGGCCGAGGTCAACCTCGGCGGGCTGGCGCCCGAGGCGGTGGCGGTCCAGGCCTGCTACGGCACGGTGGACTCCGACGACGTCCTGCACGAAGTCGCCACCGTACCGATGCGTCCGCTGGGCAACGGGGGAGACACCTACCGGTACGAAGCCGACATCCCGCTGGAGCAGGCCGGTCCGTTCGGGTACACCGTGCGTGTCCTTCCGCACCACGAGTTGTTGACCGATCCGGTCGAGCTCGGTCTAGTCACGACCGCCTAGTCCATAATCTGGGCTATGGCCTCTGTAACCGGTGGTGGTCGGTCCGCCACGAGCTCCGAGGAGCCCGTGGCGGACCGGCCGACGGGCGAGCCCGAGCTGAGGATCCTCGACGACCAGCTCCGCGTCGTCGACTCCAAGATCCAGCAGCACCGGCGCCGGATGCGGGCCGCGATCGACGTGTTCGGCCTGCTCGGGTTCGGGCTCGCGTTCGTCGGGCTGATCGTCGTGGCCAGCCTGGCCGCGGTCTCGTTCGCGTCCGACGAGCCCGGCGTCGGGATGTTGTTCAGCGCGCTGACCGTCGTCGCGCTGCCGATCGTCGGCATTGCCGCCTGGCACGCGTTCGGTGGCCTCTGGGGGCTCTCGCTGGAACTGCGCGACCTGCGGAAGCGGCAGGCCGAGCTGTACACCCAGATCTCCCGGGCCGAGGCCGCGTCGCCGGTCGACGCCGGCCGGGCCCGGCTCGACGACACCCGGGTCGACACCGGGCCGCCCTCCGGCCTGGGCGGGTTCATGGGCGGGCTCGGGCGTGGCGCGCCCCGGGTCGCGCTGCGCGAGCCGCCGGCCGGCAACAGCCCCGACGGCTACCGCGAGATCAACGACCAGAACCGGGGCATCTTCGGCCGCACGGCCGCCCTCTGGTTACTCGTCGCGTCCGGGATCCTGTTCCTGATCTTCATCGTCGGCGTCGCGCTGGGCACGGCCACCACCTAACGCACAGCCCGCAGCAGCACCGTCGACCAGGCGGAGAGCGGGCGGGCCGCGCCGCCCTCGACGACCTCGCTGCCGTCGGGCAGGTCCGGCCGGGCGGTGTCGAACACGACCTGGTAGCGCTGGGCCCACGGCGGCCCGGGCAGCCGGACCTCCAGGTCGCCGTCGGCCGCGTGCACCCACAGCAGGTACGAGTCGTCGACGATCCGCTCGCCGCGCAGCGTGCGGTTCCGGATCTGGTCGCCGTCGAGGAACATGCCCAGCGTCCGGGCGTCGTAGCGGTTCCAGTCGTCCGGGCTCATCAGGCCGCCGTCGGGCCGGAACCACGACAGGTCGCTGACCGGCGAGTCCAGGTCGGCCGGTGCGCCGACGAAGAACGACCGCTGCCGGAAGACCGGCGCCCGGCCCCGCAGCGTGAGCAGCCGGGACGTGAACCCGAGCAGCGACTCCGCCTCCGGGTCGAGCTTCCAGTCCACCCAGGACAGCTCGTTGTCCTGGCAGTACGCGTTGTTGTTGCCGCCCTGGGTGCGGCGCATCTCGTCGCCGGCCGTGATCATCGGGACGCCGGCGCTCAGGACCAGCGTGGCGAGCGCGTTCCGGATCTGCCGGTTGCGCAGCGCGAGCACGGCGCCGTCGTCGGTCTCGCCCTCGACGCCGCAGTTCCAGGACCGGTTGTCGTCGGTACCGTCGCGGTTGTCCTCGCGGTTGGCCTCGTTGTGCTTGTGGTTGTACGTGAACAGGTCGCGCATGGTGAAGCCGTCGTGCGCGGTGATGAAGTTGATCGACGCGAACGGGCGGCGGCCGTCGTCCTGGTAGAGGTCGGACGAGCCGGACAGCCGGTACCCCAGCTCGCCGAGGCCGCGGGTGCCGCCCCGCCACAGGTCGCGGACGGCGTCCCGGTAGCGGCCGTTCCACTCCGTCCACAGCGGCGGGAAGTTGCCGACCTGGTAGCCGCCCGCGCCGACGTCCCACGGTTCGGCGATCAGCTTGAGCTGGTTCACGACGGGGTCCTGGTGGATGACGGCCATGAACGCGCTCAGCTGGTCGACGTCGTGCATCGAGCGGGCCAGCGCCGACGCGAGGTCGAAGCGGAACCCGTCGACGCCCATGTCGAGGGCCCAGTAGCGCAGCGAGTCCATCAGCATCTGCAGCACCGCGGGCTGCCGGGCGTCCAGAGTGTTGCCACAGCCGGTGTAGTCGACGTAGCGGCTGGCGTCGGACGGATCCACCCGGTAGTAGCCGCGGTTGTCGATCCCGCGGAAGCTCAGCGTCGGCCCGTCGGCCCCGCCCTCGGCGGTGTGGTTGTAGACGACGTCGAGGATGACCTCGATGCCGGCCGCGTGCAACGCGGCGACCATGTCGCGGAACTCCTCGACCTGGCCGCCCGTGTCGCCGCGGGAGGAGAACCGGGAGTCCGGCGCGAAGTAGCCGAGCGTGTTGTAGCCCCAGTAGTTCGTCATCCCGCGTTCGCTGATGAACGGCTCCGAGACCATGTGGTGCACCGGCAGCAGCTCGACGCTCGTGATCCCGAGTTTCATCAGGTGCTCGATGACCGCCGGATGGGCCAGACCGGAGTACGTGCCGCGGAGGTTCTCGGGCACGTCCGGGTGGCGGGCGGTGAAGCCCCGGACGTGCAGCTCGTAGATGACCGTGTCCTCCCACGGCACCCGCGGCCGGGTGTGCGAGAGGCCGATCGTCCGGGCCAGCACGACCGAGCGCAGAGTGTTCGGGGCCGAATCGCGCCCGTCGGGCCACCCGCGGGAAGCGTCGCCGACGTGGCCGTAGAGCGACGGGTCGTCGACGACCTGCCCGGAGTACGCCCGCGCGTACGGGTCCATCAGTAGCTTGGCCGGGTTGAAGCGATGGCCGGCCAGCGGGTTCCACGGGCCGTGCACCCGGAAGCCATAGCGCTGACCAGGGCCGATGTCGGGGACGTAGCCGTGCCAGACGTGGTACGTGCTCTCGCCGAGCATCAGCCGGCGCTCGTTGCCGGCGTCGTCGAACAGGCACAGGTCGACGCCGACCGCGTGCGGGCTCCACAGCGTGAAGTTCACGCCGTCGCCGTCCCACGTCGCCCCGAGCGGGAACGGGCTACCCGGCCACGGCCCGTTGGGGTCGGCCGTCGCTGTGCTCATTGCGCCCCCTAGCAGCCTGTTGTGCACAGATTAGGGGTCTGCTCGGGTAAACGTAACTAGACCTCCCAAGATGTGACTGCGCGCCTGGTTCTGTTGGGTACCACGCGGCGCGCCGAGACGGGGGAGGGCGTCCGAGGTTGGCCGACGTGTTGTTGGATGGGGGCGTGCCTGCTGTTGGTCGCGCCTCCGTGCCTCCCGCGTCCGTTTCGCCGATCTTCTCGGTGACGTCCGGTGTATCGGTCGTCCCCGATGCGGCGCTGCCTGCGAAACCGCGGAAGGTCGTGGCGCCGGAGGCGCCGCGGACGTATCCGGAGCCGGACCCGGACGCGGTGCTCGACCTGGCCGGCGTCACGGTGACCCGGAGCGGCAACGACCTGCTCGACGAGATCTCCTGGAAGGTCGCCCCGGAGGACCGGTGGGTGGTCCTCGGGCCGAACGGCGCGGGCAAGACCACGCTGCTCTCGGTCGCCGCGGCGCGGCTCCACCCGACCCGCGGCCGGGTCGCGATCCTCGGCGAGCAGCTCGGCAAGGTCGATGTCTTCGAGCTCCGGCCGCGGATCGGCCTCTCGTCCGCGTCGCTCGCGGAGCGCATCCCGTCCGACGAGACGGTGGCCGACGTCGTGGTCACGGCCGCGTACGCGGTGGTCGGCCGCTTCAACGAGCAGTACGACGGTCTGGACGCTACGCGGGGCCGGGGTCTGCTGGCCCAGTTCGGTGTGGAGCACCTGGCCGATCGGCTGTACGGGACGCTCAGCGAGGGCGAACGCAAGCGGGTCCAGATCGCCCGGGCGCTGATGACCGACCCCGAGGTGCTGATGCTCGACGAGCCGGCCGCCGGGCTCGACCTGGGTGGGCGGGAGGACCTGGTCCGTCGCTTGTCGACGCTCGCGCGGGACCCGTACTCGCCGGCGCTGATCCTGGTGACGCACCACGTCGAGGAGATCCCGCCGGGCATCACGCACGCGTTGCTGCTGCGCAAGGGCGCGGTAGTTGCGGCCGGGCCGGTGGAGTCGGCGCTGACCGCCGAGACGCTGTCGTCGACGTTCGGGCTGCCGCTGCGTCTCGACCAGCGCGACGGAAGGTACAGCGCCCGCGCGCTTTGAGCTATTAGGCATTGCTTCGCGGCCTAGAGTTGATGGATATGGGCCGACACGACCAGATGCTCCTCGAGATCGGGGAAGACATCGCCGGGTACACGGTGGAGTCGTTCGTCGCCCGCGGTGGGATGGCCGTGGTGTACAAGGCGGTCGACAAGCGCCTCGGGCGGCCGGTCGCGCTCAAGCTGATCGCGCCGGAGCTGGCGTCGGATCCGACGTTCCGGGCCCGGTTCACCCGGGAGAGCGAGCTCGCCGCGTCGCTCGACCATCCGAACGTGCTGCCGGTGTACCAGGCCGGTGAGTTCGACGGGATGCTGTACGCGGTTCTGCGCTATGTGGACGGCGAGGACCTCGACCGGGTGATCAGGCGCCGGGGCCGGCTGACGCCGGGGGAGACGATCACGATCTTCTCCGCGGTGGCGGCGGCTCTGGACGCGGCCCACGAGCGGCAGCTGGTGCATCGGGACGTGAAGCCGGGCAACGTGCTGCTGACCGGTTCGGACGATCAGTACGGGATGAACCTCGCCCAGCGGCACGTGTACCTGACCGACTTCGGGCTGACGAAGCGCGCCGCGGACGTGACCGGGCTGACGACGGCCGGCCAGTTCCTCGGGACGATCGCCTACGTCGCGCCCGAGCAGATCGCGAACCAGCCGGTCGACCATCGGGCGGACGTGTACTCGCTCGGGTGCGTGCTGTACCACGTGTTGAGCGGGTCGGCGCCGTTCGATCGGCGCGATTACGTGGCGATGATGTGGGCGCACATCTCGTCACCGCCGCCGTTGCTGTCGGACGCGGTGGAAAACGTGCCGCCGGCCGCGGACGCGGTGTTGCAGTCGGCGATGGCGAAGCGGCCGGGGGCTCGGCCGGACAGCTGCAGTGCGCTGATCGGTCAGTTGCGGGATGCGTTCGGGCTCGGGGTGGATGCGCCGCTGCGGTTGGCCGAGAAGAGGATCCGGCCGACGCCGGGGGTCCGGGAGCGGTTCGCGGGGGAGCCTGCGGACGACCGGCCGACGATCAAGCGCACCGGCCCGCCTACGGGCGGGACGCCCGCGGGAGCACAGCCATCGCCGCCGACCGGCCACCCGAACGGCTCCACCCCCGCCCCCGAGGCCCCGCCGGCCCCGCCTCCGGAACCGGCCGTGCCCGCTGGGCCCGATTCGAGTGCCGAGACGACTCTCCTCGCGTCTCCCGGCCCCGCCGACGCCCCCGCGGCCACCGGAGCGCCGTACTATCCCGCGCCGCCCGAGGTGGCTCCCTGGACGACCGGGGCCGACAGCGGCCCTCCGCCGAGCTTGGGCGACGTCCTGCGAACACCGTCGCCCTCGCCGGAACCCGAGGTCGCATTCCGGGCCGAGGCCCCGGCCGCGCCGACCGAGAAGCGCCCCCGCCCGGAGCCCGAGCGCGACACCCCACAAACCCTGCTGAGCCACCGCCGCGACCCCGAACCACCCCGCCCGGGCACCCGCTCCTGGCGCATCCCGGTCCTGGCCGGCGTCGTCGTCCTGGTGATCCTCCTCGGGGTGGCCGCGTTCATCGTGCTCGGCCCGGACGACGACAACGACTCGAACAACGCCGCCACCCCGACTCCGACGGCCGGCGCGAGCGTCACCCCGTCCGCTACCGCCTCGATCCCGGCCAGCCTCGCCCAGCCGACCGTCCAGAAGACGATCCCGGTCGGCCGGGGCCCCCAGGGCATCGCGTTCGCCCCCGACAACCGCTTCGTCTACGTCGCCAACAGCGACAGCCGCACGGTCTCGGTCGTCGACACCGAAGAGCTCGGCCAGGTCGCCACGATCCCCACCCGCGACCAACCCCAGTACCTCGCGATCAACCGCGACGGCACCAAGCTCTACGTCTCAACCCACAACGACAACGGCACCGGCAACACGGTCGCGGTCGTCGACACGAAGACCCGCCAGGTCACCAAGCGCATCAACGTGGGCAATCCCGACCAGCCGTCCAACCCGTACGCGCTGGCGCTCTCGCCCGACGGCGCTCTCCTCTACGTGCCCGACCACGAGCGCAGCGTCATCACGGTCATCGGCACCGCTCAGGAGCAGGTCCTGATGACGCTCGGGGTCAAGCCCAAGCCGCACTGGGTGACGTTCGCCCCGGACGGCCGGTCCGCGTACGTCGCCGACCACGAGTCGAACCTGATCTCGGTGATCGACACCGCGAAGACGACGGTGACGGCCACGATCCCGGTCGGGAAGAGCCCGCACAGCGTCGCCGTGACCCCCGACGGCACGACGGCCCTCACCGCGAACTTCGACGTCGACACGTCGTCGGTCGTCGATCTGAAGACGAAGAACGTCCGCACGGTGAACGTCGGCAAGAACCCTCGGTGCGTGGCGGTGTCCGCGGACGGGAGGCACGCGTACTACGCGGCCACCGGAGACGGTCGGCTGACCGTGATCGACATCAAGACCCTCCGACGCACGGCGAGCCTGGCCGTGGGGCAGGAGCCGTGGGTCGTGGCGGTCTCGCCGGACGGGTACACCGGGTGGGTGAGCAACCGGGCGTCGAACACGGTGTCCGTGGTCACGCTCGCGCGGTGAGCCCGACTACCCGCCGGTAGGCTGCCGCCAACGGCATCGAGGCCGGACGGCTGCCCGTCCGGAGAAGGGTGGTCGGGGCGGATGACCGGCGAATTCGTGACGCTCGAGGTGACGGACAAGATCGGCACGATCCGGCTGGACCGGCCGAAGATGAACGCGCTCAACACCCAGGTGCAGCAGGAGTTGCGGGCCGCGGCCCAGGAGGCGACCGAGCGGGACGACGTGCGCGCGGTCGTGCTCTACGGCGGGCCGAAGGTGTTCGCGGCCGGTGCCGACATCAAGGAGTTCGCCGAGACCGACTACACCCGGATGGTGGCTCGGGCCGAGGCGCTGACCGGGTCGCTGACCGCGGTCGCGCGGATCCCCAAGCCGGTGATCGCCGCGGTCACCGGGTTCGCGCTCGGCGGTGGGTGCGAGCTGGCGCTGACCGCGGACTTCCGGGTCGCGGGCGACAACGCGAAGCTCGGCCAGCCGGAGATACTGCTCGGGATCATCCCGGGCGCCGGTGGCACGCAGCGGCTGACCCGGCTGGTCGGTCCGGCCAAGGCCAAGGACCTGATCTACTCCGGGCGGTTCGTCGACGCGGCCGAGGCGCTGGCGATCGGCCTCGTCGACAAGGTCGTCGCGCCGGACGACGTGTACGCGGCCGCGGTCGAGTGGGCGTCGCAGTTCGCGAACGGGCCGGCCTGGGCCCTGCGAGCCGCGAAGGCGGCGATCGACGGCGGGCTCGACGTCGACCTGGAGACCGGGCTGCGGCTGGAGAGCCAGCTGTTCGCGGGTCTGTTCGCGACCGAGGACAAGCGGATCGGCATGGAGTCGTTCCTGGCCAACGGCCCGGGCAAAGCCGAGTTCACCGGCGCCTAGAGTGCCCGCCCGACCGGTGTGAGGCCGGAGTAGGCCGCCAGCGCCCGCGCCTCGGTGTCGACCGTCCGTGGCGCGCTGCGCGTGTGCTGTCGGCTGCGCTCTTTCAGAGCGCGGCTCATCCGACGGCTGCCGGGTTCCTCGACGTACCGGTTGAGGGCCCAGGCCAGTCCGACGACGACCAGGCCGACGAAGACGAGCACGAACCAGCGGTTGAGCCCGAGCCGCACGTTGCCGATCGTCAGCAGCGTGTAGCCGATGTTCTCGTGCAGCAGGTACAGCGGGTAGGTGAGCGCGCCGAGGAACGCGATCCGGGCCGCGCCCGGCACGCGCACGCCGCCGACCAGCAGCGCGAACGCGACGAACGTCGTCAGCAGCACGGCGCACACCACCCAGCCCGAGAACGGCAGCCCGTACTTGCGGGTCAGCGCGTTCGCGAACGACACGCCCCGCACCAGCGCCCAGCCGCAGGACGCGAGCGTGATGCCCAGCGCCACCCAGCGTTGCCGCCGGCTCAGCGACGCGCCCGGCCCCTCCTTGGCCAGCAGCGCGAACCCCACCCCGGCGGTGAAGTACGGCGTCCACTCCGGGACGAACAGCCGGGCCCAGCCGTCGGACATCGACCAGAACGAGTGCACCAGCGAGATCCCCAGCCAGAGGCCGGCCCCGGCCAGCACCCGGTTCACGGTCAGCCCGACGACCGTGCCCACCGCGACCAGCCCGTAGAACGCGAGCTCGACCAGCAACGTCCAGTACACCCCGTCGACGTAGGTGACGCCGAACGCCTCGCTGCCCATCGTCAGGTTGGCGGCCCACTGACCGAACGAGACCGACAGCCGGTCGCCGGGCAGGAGCGTCACCGCCAGCGCGGTGACCGTGCAGGCGACCCAGAACGCCGGGTACAGCCGGCCGGCCCGGTTGAGCAGGAACGTGCCCGCGGTGCGCCCCCAGGCGCTCCGGAGGATGACGAACCCGCTGATCACGAAGAACACGTCGACGCCGAGGTAGCCGTACCGGAACAGGGCCGCGTGGCCCTCGAAGCCGGTGGTCGCCAGCGGGGTCGACCCGGTGGTCGAGCGGAACATCCAGTGGAACGCGACGACGGCGGCCGCCGCGAGGAAGCGGAGGACGTCGAGTTCATGGCAGCGTCGTAACTGGCCGGTTGTAGCACGCACCGTTCCCAGGTATCCACGCGCGGTGAAGAACGAACTAAGGAACCATCGATGTGAGGAAGTTCGCGCGGTGGAGCGAGTCCGCTTCCCGACCCCGGGATGGGACATTCACAGGTGTCGCCTACCCTGACGGCGCCAAGCGTCCGCGCGGCCGCGGTGGAGGAGAACGGGATGACGTACCCACAGGACCCGCAAGGGTACGGGCAGCAACAGCCCGGGGCCTATGACCCCAGCGGCGCCGGTTACGGCGACCCGTACGCCCAGCCCGGGTCCTACCAGCCGGCGTACGACCCGACCACGGGCCAGCCGCTGCCGCCCGGCCAAGTGCCGCCGGGTCAGGTGCCGCCGGGTCAGGTGCCGCCGGGCAGCCCGTTGACGCCGGGCTACGACTACAACCAGCCGCAGTACCCGCAGCAGCCGACGTCGGGATATCCCGGTGCGCCTACGTCGGGATATCCGGGTTACCAGCAGCCGGCGTACCCGCAGCCCGGGTATCAGCAGCCGGCCTACCCGCAGCCCGGGTACGGCTATCCGCCGGTGCCGCCGCCGAAGAAGAGCAACACCGGGCTGATCCTCGGCATCGTCGCGGGCGTCGTCGTGCTGCTCGTGGTCGTGGTCTCGCTCGGCCTCTGGGCGATCTCCGGCGACGACCCGCCGACGCCCAAGCCGACGATCGCCGCCCCGTCGCCGTCGGTCTCGACGTCCCCGTCGCCGTCCGACCCGCCGTTGCTCTCCCAGTTCAAGGATCCCGACCTGCGCGACTTCGCCCGCCACGGCACGGCGACGGCCACCACCTGCGAGGTCGTCACGTCGACGATCCCCGGGGCGAACGCCGCCAACGAAGCGCTGAAGTGCTCGTACACCGGGTCGTTCGAGGTCTACTACCTGCGCTACAAGACGCTGGCCGACCGCGACTCGTACGCGAAGTCCGCCCGCAACGGCTTCTCCGACGACACGCTGGTCGTCGACGGCGACACGTTCTGGACCGACGACCAGCAGACCCGTCAGGGCAACTACATCACCGGCCACGCCACGAAGGACGGTGGCCGCTACATCTACTGGGACGTTCCGGGCAAGCCGGTCTCGGGCGAGATCTACACGACGACCACCGACGCGGCCGCGACCGAGGCGTTCTGGAAGAAGATCCGCTGACTCGGTTACCTCTGAGTAGGGTTCGCCTGAGAAAGGTTGGACCGACGAGAGGAATCCGATGACCGAGCTGGAAGGACACGGCGGGGAGCTGGCGCTGGCCGCGCTGCGGGCCCGCGGTGTCGAGGCGATGTTCACGCTCTCCGGTGGGCACGTCTTCCCGCTCTACGACGCGGCCCACACCACCGGTTTCCGGCTGATCGACGTCCGGCACGAGCAGAGCGCGGTGTTCGCGGCCGAGGCGACCGCGAAGCTCACCCGTCGGCCCGGGCTCGCGGTGCTCACGGCCGGTCCGGGCGTGACGAACGGGGTCTCGGGCGTCACGTCGGCCAAGTTCAACGGCTCGCCGATCGTCGTCCTGGGCGGGCGGGCGCCGCAGATGCGCTGGGGCGCCGGGTCGCTGCAGGAGTTCGATCACGTCCCGGTGCTCGCGCCGATCACCAAGCACGCGGCGACGGTCACCGACGTCGGGGCGATCGCCGCCGACGTCGGCGCGGCCGCCGACCTGGCGCTGGCCCCGCACCGCGGTCCGGTCTTCCTCGACCTGCCGATGGACGTGATCTTCGACCGGGCCCGGTCGGAGATCACGCCGCCGGCGCCGCCCGCGGGCGGCGAGGCCGACCCGGCGGAGGTCTCGGCCGCCGCCGCGCTGATCGCGAGCGCCGAGCGTCCGGTGCTGATCGCCGGGTCGGACGTCTACGCCGGATCGGCCGAGCAGGCGCTGGTCGCGGCGGCCGAGGCGCTGCGGGTGCCGGTGTTCAGCAACGGGCAGGGTCGCGGGTGCATCCCGGCCGACCACCCGCTGGCGTTCGCCCGGGTCCGGGGCAAGGCGTTCAAGTCGGCGGATCTCGTCGTGGTCGTCGGGACGCCGCTGGACTTCCGGCTCGGGTTCGGGGCGTTCGGCGAGGCGGCGGTCGTACACGTCGTCGACTCGCCGTCGCAGAAGGCCGGGCACGTGACGACGGCGGCCGCGCCGGTCGGCGACCTGGCGACGATCCTCACCGCGTTCGCCGACTACACCGGGCCGCGGGCCGACCACGAGAGCTGGATCGCGTCGCTGCGCGACCTCGAGGACGCGGCCCGGTCGGCCGAGCTGGACGTGCTGCGGGCCGACACCGATCCGATCAAGCCGGCCCGGATCTACGGTGAGCTGCGCTCGGTGCTCGACCGGGACGCGGTCGTGATCTGCGACGGCGGTGACTTCGTGTCGTACGGCGGGCGGTACCTCGACTCGTACACGCCCGGCTGCTGGCTCGACCCGGGGCCGTACGGCTGCCTCGGCACCGGAGCCGGGTACGCGATCGGGGCCCGGGTGGCCCGGCCCGACAAGCAGATCTGCGTGCTGTTCGGTGACGGCGCGGCCGGGTTCTCGCTGATGGACGTCGAGTCGTTGGTGCGCCAGAAGCTGCCGGTCGTGATGGTGGTCGGGAACAACGGGATCTGGGGGCTCGAGAAGCACCCGATGCAGGCGGTGTACGGCTACGACGTGGCGGCGGATCTGCAGCCTGGGCTGCGGTACGACGACGTCGTGAGCGCACTCGGGGGCGCGGGGGAGACCGTCGAGAAGCCGGGCGATCTGGGTCCGGCCCTGCGCCGAGCCTTCGACGCCGGAGTCCCGTACCTGGTGAACGTCCTGACCGATCCGTCCGACGCCTACCCCCGCAGTTCGAATTTGGCGTGAGAAGAGTGTCGTAGCGCGGCCCGGGTGTTCGTGGTGAGGGTGTAAGCCACCAACACCCGGGAGGACGTACCGATGAAGCTCAGCGTCAATCTGTTTCTCACGCTCGACGGGGTCGCGCAGGGGCCGGGCGGGCGGGAGGAAGACACCTCGGGCAAGTTCGACCGCGGCGGCTGGGTCGTGCCGTACTTCGACGAGGCCGGCGGTGCGTTCGTGAGCCGCTACTTCGCCGAAGCCGAGGCGTTCCTCTACGGCCGCCTCACCTACCAGATCATGGCCGCCCACTGGCCGCTGGTCACCGACCCCGCCGACCCGGTCGCCGGCCGGCTCAACACCTACCCCAAGTACGTCGTCTCCAGCACCCTCACCGACGCCGACGCGAGCTGGGCCAACAGCACGGTCCTGCGCGGCGACTTCCTGGCCGCGATCCGCGACCTGAAGAAGCAGCCCGGCGGCGAGCTCCAGGTCCACGGCTGCGCCCAGCTGGCCCGGACCCTGCACGAGGCCGGCCTGATCGACGTCTACCGGCTGATGATCTTCCCGGTGACCGTCGGCGACGGTAAGCGCCTGTTCTCGCCCGACGCCCCGCCGACCGGCTTCCGTACGGTGAGCGCGGAAACCACGCCCACCGGGGTCTCGCTGCTGACGCTGGAACCGGTACCGTTCGCCGCCGGCGACTTCGAGGTCATCGACGGCGAGTCACGCGCCCGATAACGCGAGGAGAAACAGTCATGGCACAGCAGTACATGCTCTCGGTCTGGCACGTCGGCGGGTACCCGGAGCTTCCCCCGGACGAGATGCAGGCCCAGTTCGAGGCCGTCGGCGCGTTCAACCAGGAGGTCATGGACGCCGGCGCCTGGGTGTTCGCCGGCGGCCTGATGCCCCGGGACACCGCGACGACCGTCGACAACACCGGCGCCGAGACGATCCTGGCCGACGGCCCGTTCGCCGAGACCAAAGAGCACATCGGCGGCTTCTGGGTGATCACGGCCGAGAATCTCGACGAGGCGCTGCGCTGGGCGGCCAAGGGCTCGAAGGCGTGCGCGGGCAAGGTCGAGGTCCGGCCCTTCCAGAGCGAATGACCGCGTCCGACGAGGACATCGAGCGCATCGTCCGGGCCGAGTACGGGCGGGTCGTGGCGACGCTCGTCCGCCGCTTCTCCGACGTCGACATCGCCGAGGAAGCGGCCGGCGAGGCGCTCGTCGTCGCGGTGCAGACCTGGCGGCGGGACGGGCTGCCGCCGAACCCCGGCGGCTGGCTCGTCACCACGGCCGGCAACCGGGCCATCGACCGGATCCGACGCGAGTCCACCCGGGACGCCCGCCAGAAGGAGGCGGCCATGCTCACCCCGCCCGACTCCGATCCACTCGGCGCGGTCGACGACGACCGGCTCCGGCTCATCTTCATGTGCTGCCACCCGGCGCTGGCCGTCGAAGCCCGGGTCGCGCTGACGCTGCGGCTGGTCGTCGGCCTGTCGATGGCCGAGATCGCGGCCGCGTTCGTCGTCGAGGAGACGACGATGGCGCAGCGTCTCACCCGGGCCAAGCGGAAGATCAAGGCGGCCCGGATCCCGTTCGGGGTCCCGTTCGCCTCCGACCTGCCGTCCCGGCTGAGCTCGGCGATGGCCGTCGTCTACCTGGTCTTCAACCAGGGCTACTTCGCCACCACCGGTGACGTCCCGCTCCGGGGCGAGCTCTGCGCCGAGGCGATCCGGCTGGCCCGGCTGCTCCGGCAGCTGCTGCCGGACGAGCCGGAGACGTCCGGACTGCTGGCCCTGCTCCTGCTGACCGACGCGCGTCGGCCGGCGCGGTTCGAGGGGACGACACTCGTACCGCTGGCCGAGCAGGACCGTACCCGGTGGATCCGGCCGTCGATCGACGAGGGGCACGACCTGGTCCGGCAGTGCCTGAAGCTCCAGCGCCCGGGTTACTACCAGATCCTGGCCGCGATCAACGCCGTGCACACCGACGGCCCGGCGAGCGACTGGCGGCAGGTGCTGGCGCTCTACGACCAACTGATGGTCGTGGCCCCGTCGCCGGTCGTCGCACTGAACCGGGCGGTCGCGCTGGCCGAGGTCGAGGGGCCGGCGGCCGCGTTGACGGCCGTCGACGCGCTCGACCTCGTGCCGTACCACGCCTGGCACGCGACCCGGGCCGACCTGCTCCGCCGGCTCGGTCACGACCGGGACGCCGCCGCGGCCTACGAGTCGGCGATCGCGCTGGCCGACAACCCGGCCGAGCGGGACTTCCTGACCACGCGTTTGGCTTCAGTCCGCGGCTAGCCCGCCGATGGGTGGGCGTGCTGTCGCGTCGAGCCCGGGCGCTGGCCCACTCGGTGCTGGTCGGCACCGTCGTCATGTCGCTGATCGTCGTGCTGCGGGTGCTCGGCCTGGCCGGGACGACCCCGCTGTGGGTGTTCGCCGTGCTCGTCGTCGTCGGAACGACGTTCCACGAGCCGGCGCTGCACCGCGCGCTCAGCGGCGGCGACCTCAGCCGGCGGCTCTGGCCGCGGGTCGCGATGCGGTACCTGGTCAACACCGCGACGATCTACGCGACCGGCTGGGGCCCGGTGCTGGCCGTGACCCACCTCGTCCTGCTGTCGGAGTTCACCGGCCAGTCCGGCTCGCGGGCCTGGCGGCCGGCCGCGGTGTGCAGCGCCGTGACGATCGGGCTCGGCGAGCTGGCGATCAACGCCGGCCTGTACAGCTACCTCCCGGAGCCCCAGGTGCACGGGGTGGCCGTGCTGGTCGCGGCCGGCACCGTGCTCGCCTGCCGGTTCTTCGGAGCCGCCGTCCGGGCCCGCGAGCAGGTGGAGACCGCGCTGCGCGGGAGCGAGGAACGGTTCCGGTCGGTCGTCCAGGACGGGTCGGACATGGTCACGTTCACCGATCGGGACGGCGTCCTGCGGTACGTGAGCCCGAACTCGTCCCGGGTCGTCGGACACGAGCCCGAGGTCCTGCTCGGCGACGGCCTGTGGAAGCTCATCCACCCCGACGACCGGGACCTCGCCCACGAGTTGCGGGCCCGGATCCGCGAGCAGCCGGACACCGAGCACTCGGCCGAGCTGCGATTCCGGCGGGCCGACGGCGTCTGGCGATGGCACGAGGTCGTGGTCCGCAACCTGCTCGACCGTCCCGAGGTCGACGCGGTCGTCGGCCACCAGCGGGACGTGCACGACCGGCGGACCGCGCAGGACCGGATCGCCTACGCGGCGACCCACGACGCGCTCACCGGCCTGCTCAACGCGTCGGCGTTCCAGCTGGCGCTGGAGGAGACGCTCGGGCACTCCTACCCGGTGGGCCTGCTGTTCCTCGACCTGGACGGGTTCAAGCAGGTCAACGACGTCCTCGGGCACGCGGCCGGTGACGAGAGGCTGCGCCTGGTCGCCGACGTGCTGCGGACGTGCGGCCGGGAGCGGGACGTGCTCGGCCGGCTCGGGGGCGACGAGTTCGTCGTCGCGCTGAACGGCGTCGGCGGGAGCGCGCAGGCCGAGGCGATCGCCGCGGCGATCATCCAGGGCATCGACGCGGCCCAGCCGCCCGACGACGGGGGCACGCGGGTGGGGTGCAGCATCGGCATCGCGCTGGCCCAGCCGGGCGAGGTGGACGCCCGCGGCCTGGTGCGCCGGGCCGACGCGGCGATGTACACCTCGAAGCGCCGGCGGCGGAACGGGTACGAGCTCTCCGCCGGATCGATGCCGGCCGTGGCCGGGTGAGCCCGTTGCGCCATCTCCGCAACGCGGCCGAGCAGGTGGTCGTGCTACTCGTGCTCGCCGTGCTGCGGTTGTTCGACCTGGTCGGCCCCACGCCGTTCTGGGTGTTCGTCGCGCTGCTGGGGGCGGGCGCGGTCCTGCAGCAGCCGGGGGTGCAGGACCGGCTGGGCGGCGGGACCGGCGAGCGGCTGTGGCTGCGCGTCGGGTCGCGGATCGCGATCAACACGACGCTGATCTACGCGATCGGCTGGGGCGCGATGCTGGCCGTCGCGCACCTCAACGTGCTGTCCCGGTTCGTCCGGCAGGACGGTTCCCGGGCCTGGCGGCCGCTGGCCGTGTGCAGTGCGGTGTCGCTGCTGATCGGCCAGGTCGCGATCGGCTGCGGGCTGTTCAGCTACCTGCCGCTCCCCGAAGGGCACGGGGTCGCGCTGTTGATCGGGCTCGGCGTCGTCAGCACGAGTGCGGTGCTCGGGGAGGCCGTCCGCCGGAGGGAAGAGGCGGAAGCCGCGCTCCGCGCGAGCGAGGGCGCCCTCCGCGCGAGCGAGGAGCGCTTCGCGGCGCTCCTGTACGACGGGGCCGACATCATCACGCTGACCGACGCCGACGGGCAGGTCGTCTACGTGAGCCCGACCGCCGCGCGGATCACCGGGCACGACCCGGCGAGCCTGCTCGGCGACGGCCTGTGGACGCACCTCCACCCGGACGACTACGCGGCCGCCGCGGAGTTCAACGCCCGGATCCGCGCCGAGCCGGACGTCGTGCACGCCCGGGAGCTGCGGATCCGGCACGCCGACGGGTCGTGGCGCTGGCACGAGTTCGTCACCCGCAACCTGCTGACGCACCCCGGCGTGCGGGCGATCGTCGGCCACCACCGGGACATCCACGACCGGCGGACCGCCCAGGAACAGATCCTGTACGCGGCGACGCACGACGAACTGACCGGCGTCCTGAACAACTCGGCGGTCAAGCTCATGATCGAGCAGACGCTGGCCGGCGCGGCCGAGGGCGGGTACCCGGTCGGGCTGCTCTTCCTCGACCTGGACGGGTTCAAGCAGGTCAACGACGACCACGGGCACGCCGCCGGGGACGAGAAACTGCAGCTGGTCAGCCGGGTCCTGGAGTCGACCGGCCGGGAGCGGGACGTGATCGGGCGGATCGGCGGCGACGAGTTCGTCGTGCTGTGCAACGGCGTGGCCGGGCCGGAGCAGCTGGAGGCCCAGGCCCGGCTGATCCTGGCCGGGATCGCGGACGCCCAGCCGCCCGGGGAGAGCGGTGCCCGGGTCGGGTGCAGCATCGGGATCGCGCTGGCCGACCCGGGCACGCTGGACGCCAAGGCGCTGCTGCGCCGAGCGGACGCGGCGATGTACGTGTCGAAGCGACGCGGCCCCAACGGCTACGAGGTGTTCGCCGACTCGATGATCGCCAACGCCGGTTAGGAATGTCCGGCCGCGCACTCGGACGCCCGGCGTTGCATCGTCGAGCGGTCGGCCGCGTTCTGGGTCCGGGCGGCCGCGGTGAGGAAGTGTTCGCGGGCGGTGGCGTGGTCGCCGTGGCGGCAGTGCAGGTCACCGGCTACGGCGTTCAGGAGGTGGTACTGCGCCAGGCTGGGCAGGGCGAAGAGCGGCTCGAGCACCTCCAGACCCGCGGCCGGGCCGAACGCCCGGGCAGTCGCGACCGCCCGGTTGAGCTCCACGACCGGCGACGGGCTGATCCGGGCCAGCCCGTCGTAGAGCGCGGTCATCCGCTCCCAGTCCGTGTCTTCGTAGCGGGCCGCCCTGGCGTGGCAGGACGCGATCGCCGCCTGCAGCGCGTACGGGCCGGTCGTGCCGCCGAGCTGCTCGATCCGGTCGAGGGTGGCCAGGCCGCGCCGGATCAGCAGCCGGTCCCAGCGGGTGCGGTCCTGGTCGTCGAGCATGATCGGCTCGCCGTCCGGCGTCTCCCGGGCCCGCAGCCGGGACGCCTGGATCTCGATCAGCGCGAGCAGGCCGAGCGTCTCGGTGTCGTTCGGGGTCAGCGCGGCCAGCATCCGGCCCAGCCGCAGTGCCTCCGCGCACAGGTCGCCCCGGATCCACCGGTCTCCGCTGGTGGCCGCGTAACCCTCGTTGAACACTAGGTAGATCACCTCGCGGACGGCGTCCGTACGAGGCTTCCGGTCGTCGGGAAGCTCGAAGCGGACCTTGGCCGCGGCCAAGGTCTTCTTGGCCCGGACGATGCGCTGCGCGATCGTCGGGACCGGGGTCAGGAACGCGCGGGCGACGTCCTCGGTGCTCAGGCCGCAGACGAGCTTGAGCGTGAGCGCGGACCGCGCGTCCGGCGACAGGATCGGGTGGCAGGCCATGAAGATCAGCCCGAGCAGGTCGTCGGCGAGCGTTTGGTCTTCCGAAACCTCGTACGTCTCCGGCTCCGACGCCGCCACCAGCCGGTACTTGCCCCGCTGGACGTCCCGGCGGCGGAGCCGGTCGATCGCCAGGAACTTCGCGGTGGTGTTCAGCCAGGCCGCCGGGTTGTCCGGGACGCCCTCGCTCCGCCACTTCTCGATCGCGGAGACGAAGACGTCCTGGGCGAGCTCCTCGGCGGTGTCGAGATCACCGACCAGACGCATCAACCGGGCGATGACCCGTGGCGACTCGACCCGCCACAGGACATCGATCCGGTCGTCGGTCACTGCAGGTCGTCGAACTCGTTGACCTTGCGGACGTCGACCCGCTCGACGCCGATCAGCAGCGCGTACCGGCGGGCGTGCTCGATCGCCTCGGCCAACGAGTCGACCTCGAGGATCGCGAAGCCGCCGATCAGCTCCTTGGCCTCGGCGAACGGCCCGTCGATCACCCGGACGTCGCCGTTCTCGACCTCCAGCCGGGCGCCCTGCTTGCTGGACGCGACGCCCTCGCCGGCCAGGAGCACGCCGGACATCGACAGCTCCTGGACGTACTCGCCCACCTTCGCGATCGTCTCCGGCGTCGGCTTGACGCCGTCCTCGTCGGCCTGGGTCTCGTAGTGCATGAGCATGTAGCGCATCAGTTCACTCCGCGGGTGCGTAGACGGCGTGCACGACGCCGGTGCCGAACGTGGTCGAGGACAGCAGGGAGAGTTTCACGGTCGGGCCGTCGGCGCCGAACAGCTTCTGCCCGTGCCCGACGACGATCGGGTGGACCAGCAGGTGCAGCTCGTCGATCAGCGCGTTCTCGACCAGCCAGCGGACGAGGCTCGCGCTGCCGGTGACGCCGAGCCGGGTGCCCTTCTTCAGCTCGCGCAGCTCGGCGGCCACGTCCCCGCTGATCACCGTCGTGTTCTCCCAGGTCGCCTCGGTGAGCGTGGTCGAGACGACGTACTTCTTCGCGCCGTTCATCTGCGCGGTCATCGGGTCGTTCGGGTCGGCCTTGGGCCAGAACTCGGCGAAGCCGTCGTAGGTGCGCCGGCCGAGCAGCGTGGCGTCGTTGTCCATCAGCCCGCCGACGGCCGCGCCCATCGCGTCGTCGAAGTACGGGAAGTGCCACGTCTCCGGCGCCTCGATCACGCCGTCGACGGAGATGAACAGACCGGCCTTGATGTATCCCATGGGGTGCTCCTCGTTCGGGCTCGTCGTGGTGCTTCACCCGGTACGCCGAACGACGACCGCGGGATTCGACACGTCTCCGAAAGTTTTTTTATTCGACGACGACGTGGGCCAGACCGAGTGGGGGCGCGCCGAGCGAGAGCAGAGCCTGGTGGAATTCTCGCAGGTCGGACCGCGTGCGCGCGCGGAGGTCGCGCAGCACGAGCTTGCCCCAGGTGTACCGGCCGTACGTGGGGTCGAACGTGCCCCGCCGGGCCTCGGACAGCGCGGCCGGCCCGGAGAGGAACGCCTGCTCGGTGAAGAGCGCGGTCGCGTCGGGCACGGTCATCGACCCGGTGTGCAGCCCGATCGCGCAGAGCAGCCGGACGACCCGCACCAGCGCCTCGAGCGCGACCCCGGCCGCGAACCGCGGGTCACCGTCGCGGAACCCCTGTTCGAGCGCCACCTCCTCGACGTAGTGGGCCCAGCCCTCGACGAACGCGTCGGAGAGCAGCAGCCGCCGGACGTCGGAGTCGAGCCGGCGCAGGGCCCGGCCGTGCGTGTAGTGGCCGGGCGCGACCTCGTGGACGGTGATCGCCGGGAGGCTCGAGGAGTTGAACACCGACAGCCACTCGGCCTGCTCGGCCGCCGGCCAGGCCGGGTCGGGCGGCGTGACGTGGTACCACGACGGCGCGTCGGGCTCGAAGGGCGCGGCCCAGTCCATCATCGCCATCGCCCACTGCCGCGACTCGGGCGCCGGGCCGACGTAACACTCGCCGTCGGTCTCCGGGAACAGGCCGGACGCGTTGCTCCAGGCGATGGCCTCGTAGGTCTCGGCCTGGGCCGTGCTGATCACGCCGCTGATGTCGGGGTGGTCGGCGAGCAGGGTCCGCACGGTGGTGGCGGTCGGCTGCCCGGGCGCGATCCGCGCGCAGGCGTCGTCGAGCAGGGCCCGGAGGCGGTCGAGCTCGGCCTGACCGGCGGCGGCGAGTTCGGTCAGGTTCACCGGCAGGGCCTCGGCGCTGGAGAGCAGCGCGGTCAGCCCGTCGGCGCCGAGTTCGACCGGGGCCTCGCTGGTGGCGGCCGCGTTCGTCAGGTGTTCGACCAGGCGTTGCTGGGCCGCCAGGGCCTTGGCGTCCTTGACCGGGTCCAGGCCCGCGGCCAGGCCGGTCGCGCTGCCCAGGCTCGCCTCCGCGACCGCGGCCGGCACGGCGTCCAGCGCCTCGATCGACGCGTCGACCGCGTCCGGCCAGCCGGTCAGGTGCCTGGCGCGGGCCTCGGCCCGCTCGGCGGCCGGGGCGTACTCGCGGTCGTAGCAGGCCAGGTCGAGGTTGGAGAGGTGGGCGAGCGGGTTCCGGCGGTGCAGCGCGAGGTCGCCGAGGGCGACCCGGGCCCGCTGCTCGAACGCGACGACGTGCGCCTCGTCGTGCGGGTCGGGGTACGCCGGTCCGTCGTTCAGGCGCGCCAGCCCCATTCGGACGCCGTCCGGCGACAGGTCCTGCACGGTGCCGTCGTACTCGTGCCGCCCACACCCCTCGCGGGTTCCGGCGACGTCCAGATCAGCCAGTGCACGCAGTCGAGAGTCCACCCCGGCCACCCTAGATTCGAATGGCGATCGCGAAGAGGTCGAGGGCGTCGTCCGTCGTGTTCTCGGCGAAGTGGAAGTCGCGGTGGGACACGGTCGCGGGGTTGCGGCGGCGGAGCCGGCGGCGCGGGTGGACGCCGTACAGGCGGTCGACGCGGAAGTGTGGGGCGAGCAGGTCGGGGAGGTCGACCTCACCGCTGTTGGGCGTGCTCACGACCAGCGTGCCGGCCGAGCGGAGGACCCGCGCGCACTCGGCGACGAACCCCGGCCGGTCGGCCAGCCGGTGGACGGTCTGCAGGCTCACCACGGCCTCGACGCTGCCGTCGGCGATCGGCAGCTCGGTGAGGTTCGCCCTGGTCACGGTGAGGCCCGGATACGCCTTGGCGGCGTACTCGCACGCGGCCGCGTCCGGATCGACCGCGATCACCCGGCGGGCGACCCGGGAGAGGATGTCGGCGCCGTAGCCCTCGCCCGCCCCGGCCTCGAGCACGGTCGCACCGCGAATCCAGGGACGAGCGGCCAGGTACGCGACCTCGTGCCGCCGGAACCGGTAGTTGTCCGCCACGATTTCCACCGCGCGCACTGTAGTGCACCGCCGCGCGGGCCCGATGCGTGAGCGGAGACACGCTGACGTAGCCGCCCGGACGTGGTGATATGGCTAACAAGCCCCGGATGCACAAGAATGCTACCGGCGGGTAACATCACTCGTGACTGTATTACCCAGCGTGCGCGCGACCTGAGCAGGAGGTCTGAACAGACCCATGAACATCGTCGTACTGGTCAAGCAGGTTCCGGACTCCGGTACCGAACGGTCTCTCCGCGCAGACGACAAGACCGTGGAGCGTGACTCGGCCAACCTCGTGATCAACGAGATGGACGAGTACGCGATCGAAGAGGCTCTCAAGGTCAAGGAAGCGGTCGGCGGGACCGTCACCGTGCTGACGATGGGTCCCGACAAGGCGACCGAGTCGATCCGCAAGGCCCTGTCGATGGGCCCGGACGGCGCGGTGCACGTCAACGACCCCGCGCTGCACGGTTCGGACGCCCTGGCCACCTCCAAGGTGCTGGCCGCGGCGCTGTCCGGGCTGGAGTGGGACCTCGTCATCTCCGGCGCCGAGTCGACCGACGGCCGCGCGGCCGCGATGGCCGCGATGCTGGCCGAGCGCCTCGGGGTGGCCGGCCTCACCGGCGCCCGCAAGCTCACCGTCGACGGCAGCACGCTCACGATCGAGCGTCAGCTGGAAGACGGCTACCAGGTCGTCGAGGCGCAGACCCCGGCGATCGTGAGCGTCTGGGACACGATCAACGAGCCGCGGTACCCGTCGTTCAAGGGCATCATGGCCGCGAAGAAGAAGCCGGTCGACACGAAGTCCCTCGCGGACCTCGGGGTGGACGCGGCCTCGGTCGGAGCCGGTGCCGCCACGAGCGCGGTCGTCGACGCGAACCCGCGGCCGCCGCGTGCGGCCGGCGAGAAGATCACCGACGAGGGCGACGCCGGCTCGAAGCTGGTCGCGTACCTGGCCGCCGAGAAGATCGTCTGAGGAGGATCACACCAATGGCTGAAGTGCTGGTTCTCGTCGAGCACGTCGACGGCGCCGTCAAGAAGATCACGACCGAGCTGCTCACCGCGGCACGGGCGCTGGGCGAGCCGTCGGCGGTCGTCGTCGGCACGCCGGGCACGGCCGCCGGTTACGCGGACACGCTGAAGGAGTTCGGCGCGGCGAAGATCTACGCCGCCGAGTCCGACGACGTGCTCTCGTACCTGGTGGCGCCCAAGGCGTCGATCCTGGCTTCCCTTGCTACGGATGCGGCCGCGATCCTGATCGCCGCTACTGCGGAAGGCAAGGAGATCGCCGGGCGGCTGTCGGTCAAGCTCGAGTCGGGCCTGCTCTACGACGTCGTCGGGCTCGAGGGCGACACCGCGACCCAGGCGATCTTCGCCGGTCAGTGGATCGTGAAGTCCAAGGTCACGACCGGCACGCCGATCTACGTGCTGAAGGGCGGGGCCGTGGACGCGTCCCCGGCGCCCGCGGCCGGCGAGCTTGTCCCGGTGGACGTGGCCCTCGACGAGTCCGCGACCAAGGCGAAGATCCTCGACCGGGTCGTGGAGTCCAGCGGCTCGCGCCCGGAGCTGACCGACGCGAACATCGTCGTCTCCGGTGGCCGGGGCGTCGGCTCGGCCGACAACTTCAAGGTCGTCGAGGAGCTGGCCGACTCGCTCGGCGCCGCGGTCGGGGCCTCGCGCGCGGCCGTCGACTCGGGCTTCTACCCGCACCAGTTCCAGGTCGGGCAGACCGGCAAGACCGTGTCGCCGCAGCTCTACGTGGCACTCGGCATCTCCGGGGCGATCCAGCACCGGGCAGGAATGCAGACCTCGAAGACGATCGTCGCGGTCAACAAGGACGCCGAGGCGCCGATCTTCGAGCTCGCCGACTTCGGCGTCGTCGGGGACCTGTTCGCGGTGGCTCCGCAGGCCGCGGACGAGGTCCGCAAGCGCAAGGGCTGAATTTGCGCACACGGCCGGGTTCCCTGTCCAGGGGGCCCGGCCGTTCGTGATCGTGCGAACAGTACGGAAAATCCGTCGTAGCGTCGTCGTAACGTTCATAGGGTGACATCGACCGCTGCGCCGCCCTTACCCACTGTGTTCGGCAAGGGGCTGCGCGCGACGACCGCCGGGATCCTGTTGATCGTCCTGATCGTGGCGTTCGAAGCGATGTCGGTCACCACCGCGATGCCCACGGTCGTCGAGTCGCTGCACGGCATGGCGTTCTACGCCTGGCCGTTCTCCGCGTTCATGGTCGCGAACCTGCTCGGCATGGTGCTGGCCGGCGAGATCTCCGACCGCATCGGGCCGGGCAAGCCGCTGATCGCCGGGCTGGTGCTGTTCGGCGCCGGGCTGGTCATCGCCGGCACCGCGACGACGATGGCCCAGCTGGTGGCCGGGCGGATGGTGCAGGGGCTGGGCGGCGGCGTGCTGATCGTCGTCATGTACGTGCTGATCGGGGCCGGGTACCCGCCCGAGCTGCACCCCCGGGTGTTCGGGATGACCGCGGTCGGCTGGGTGCTGCCGTCGCTGGTCGGTCCGGTCGTCGCGGGCACGCTGGCCGAGCACGCGCACTGGCGGCTGGTGTTCCTCGGGCTGGTGCCGCTGGTGGTGGTCGGGGCCGCGCTGGTGCTGCCCGGCCTGCGCCGGTTGCCGTCGGATCCGCCGCGCGAGGCGGCTGGGGCGTCGGCGGCCTATCGCGGGGGTGGCCGGTCGCGGTGGCCGTTCGCGCTGCTCGCCGGGGCCGGCGTCATCCTGCTGCAGGTCGCGGGCAACCGGCTCGACGTCGTTGCGGTCCCGCTGGCGCTGGTGGGCCTGGCCGCGATCGTCGTCGCGATCCGGATGCTGTTCCCGGTCGGTACGGCGACGGCGCGCTCGGGCCTGCCGACCGTCGTCCTGCTGCGTGGGCTGGCGGCCGGTTCGTTCTTCGCGGTCGACGCGCTGGTCCCGCTCACGCTCGCGTCGGTGCACGGCTGGAGCCCGGCCGCGTCCGGCCTGCCGCTGACGATCGGCGCGCTCGGCTGGTCGGGCGCGTCGTGGATCCAGGGGCGGTATCCGTCGGTGGCCCGGTCGCTGGTCGTCGGCACCGGCCTGGGGTGCGTCGCGGTCGCGTGCGCGCTGATGGCGTTCGTCGCCTGGACGCCGGGGTCGGGCTGGGTGGCCTACCCGGCCTGGATCGTCGGCGGCCTCGGGATGGGCCTGATCATGCCGTCGCTCTCGGTGCTGCTGCTCGAGTTCTCGTCGGCCGACGACCGCGGCCGCAACAGCGCGGCCATGCAGATCGCCGACGCGCTGCTCAGCTCGCTGACGATCGGCTTCACCGGGGCCGTGGTGGCGGCGGCCACCGCGGGGGCGTTCGGGCTGCCGACGGCCATCGGTTCGAGCAACCTCGTGATGGCGGCGATCGCGGTCGGCGCCATCCTCGTCGCGGCCCGGCTTCGGCGCCGGGTGAGCGTCGGCGCCCGATAGTCTGAAGGGTGCCATGGCGTACCTCGATCATGCGGCGACCACGCCGATGCTGCCGGAGGCGGTTGCCGCTCTGACCGGCGCACTCGGCTCCGTCGGCAACCCCTCGTCCCTGCACGCGGCCGGGCGTCGAGCCCGGCGGGCCGTGGAGGAGGCGCGCGAACGGCTCGCCGCCGCGCTCGGGGCCAGACCGTCCGAGGTGCTGTTCACCGGCGGCGGCACCGAAAGCGACAACCTGGCCGTCAAGGGCATCTTCTGGGCCCGGCGCGACGCGGATCCGCGTCGCACGGTCGTGCTCGCCTCCGCGGTCGAGCACCACGCGGTGCTCGACGCGGTCGACTGGCTCCGCGACCGCGAGGGCGCGACCGTCGAACTGCTCCCGGTCGACGCCTCCGGGACGGTGGCCCCGTCGACGTTGGCCGACGCCCTCGAACGACATGGGGACGCCGTCGCGCTGGTCACCGTGATGTGGGCGAACAACGAGGTCGGCACCGTGCAGCCGATCGCCGAGCTGGCCGCGATCGCCAGGGCGGCCGGGGTGCCGTTCCACAGCGACGCGGTACAGGCGGTCGGGCAGGTGCCGGTGGACTTCACCGCGTCCGGTGTGGACGCCCTGACGCTGACCGGGCACAAGGTCGGGGGCCCGCTCGGCGTCGGCGCGCTGCTGCTCGGGCGGGACGTGCCGTGCGTCCCGCTGATGCACGGTGGCGGCCAGGAGCGCGACGTCCGGTCGGGCACGCTGGACACGCCGGCGATCGTCGCGTTCGCGGTGGCGGTCGAGACCGTGGTGAAGGCGCAGGAATCGTACGCGGAGCGGGTGTCGGGGCTGCGCGATTCGTTGGTCTCGCGGCTGGTCGCCGAGGTGCCCGACGCGGTGCTGAACGGGTCGCGGTGCGATCGGTTGCCGGGCAACGCGCACTTCTCGTTCCCGGGCTGCGAGGGCGACGCGCTGCTGATGCTGCTCGACGCGCGTGGAATCGAGTGCTCGACCGGGTCGGCGTGCTCGGCCGGCGTGGCCCAGCCGAGTCACGTGCTGGTCGCGATGGGGTCGGGCATCGAGCGGGCGCGCGGTTCGCTGCGGTTCTCGCTCGGGCACACGTCGACCGAGGCGGACGTGGACGCGCTGGTGGCGGAGATCGCCGGGGTCGTGGAGCGGGCCCGCCGGGCCGGGGCGGTCCGCAAAGCCTGAGTTGGGTCGGGGTTCGCTCTCGGCTGAGTGACGGTATCTCAATTTCGAGATACCGTTCTTGATATGGACGACGATCTGCCCCGGATGCCGGGTATGCGGGAAGCGGCGCTGCGGCGTCGGCGGGAGACCGCTGGTGCGCTGGCCGACCAGCGGCGGGCCGCCGGGCTCTCGCAGACCGAGGTCGCGGCCCGGATGGGCACGTCGCAGTCGTCCGTGGCCCGGCTGGAGGCGGGGGAGGTGGATCCGCGGATGTCGACGCTGGATCGGTACGCCGAGGCGTTGGGCGGGCGGCTCGACGTGTCGTTGCGGTTCGAGCCCGGGCATTCCGCGGGTCGGCCGTTCGCTTCGCCGGTGCGCCCGTTCCCCGGCGTCGTCGCGCCGGGTTTTCGTCCGGATCCCGGGGTGGGTGCGGGGCCTGATGCGGCGCCGGTGCGGCCGGCGGCGGCGCATCTGCCTACCTCGCCGGTGGCCGGCGACTCACCTACCCCGCGGAACCCCAACGATCGACGGTGGTGATCCTCATGTCTTCCGCAACCTGGTTCCCTCCCGAGCGCCCGTCCCGCCCCTGGCCGGGCGAGCCGACGCAACCCGAGTGGCGCCCGCCGGGCTGGCAACCGCCGCCCCAGCCGCCGGAGACCCCTCGGCCCCAGCCGTTCTGGCCGCCGACCCCGCCGCCCCAGCCTCCGCAGCCTCCGCAGTCTCCGGCCGAGGACGTCCGCGAGCTCTGGGAGGACCGCCTCCTCGACCAGCGGATCGTGCAGGTCAACGGCCCGATCGACGCCGACTCCGCGAACCGGATCGCGTCCCGGCTGCTGCTGCTCGACACGCGCACGACCCGCCCGGTGACGCTCCGGCTCAACAGCGGAACGGCCGATCTCTCCGCGGTCTGGACGGTCGTCGACACGCTCGACGCGTTGGCCGTCCCGGTGCACGCGCTGGTCGTCGGCGAGCTGGGCGGCGGCAGCCTGGCGCTGCTCACCGCGGTCGCCGAGCGGTACGCGCACCCGCACGCACGGTTCCGGCTGTCGGAGCCGTCGCTGCCGTCGATCACCGGCACGGCCGGAGAGCTGGCCGGCGAGGCGGCGGCCAACCAGAAGCTCGTCGAGTCGTTCCACGCGAGGCTGGCCGAGCTGACGGGAAGGCCGCTGGACGACATCGAGGCCGATTTCCGTCGCGGCCGGTTCCTGACCGCCGACGACGCCATCGAGTACGGCCTGATCACCGACGTCCGCCCGAGGTCCGTCCGGCCCTCGTAGCCGCCCGAGGCGGTGTGCGGTCCGGCGACCCATAGCTCGCCAAACCGCACGACGTCTCGCGCGGCGCGCCCCGGTACGCTCGTACCGAGCCCAATCGGGAGGAGCAGGGAAATGCGCGTGCTGGCGGCGATGTCCGGCGGGGTCGACTCCGCGGTGGCGGCTGCCCGCGCCAAAGACGCCGGGCACGACGTCACCGGCGTCCACCTCGCGCTCTCGCCCTCCCCGCAGCAGCACCGCCTGGGCGCCCGCGGCTGCTGCACGGTCGAGGACTCCCGCGACGCGTCCCGCGCCGCCGACGTCATCGGCATCCCGTTCTACGTCTGGGCCATGGCCGACGAGTTCGGCCGGGACGTCGTCGACGACTTCGTCGCCGAGTACGCGGCCGGGCGCACGCCGAACCCGTGCCTGCGCTGCAACGAGAAGATCAAGTTCGAGGCGGTCCTCGACCGCGCGATCGCGCTCGGCTTCGACGCGGTCGTCACCGGCCATCACGCCCGGCTCGAGCAGGGCGTTCTGCGCCGCAGCGTCGACGAGGGCAAGGACCAGTCGTACGTCCTCGCGGTGCTGCGTCCCGACCAGCTCGCGCACGCGATGTTCCCGCTCGGCGACTCCACCAAGGCGCAGGTCCGCGAGGAGGCCGCACGCCGCGGCCTCGGCGTCGCCGAGAAGCCCGACTCGCACGACATCTGCTTCATCCCCGACGGCGACACGGCCGGCTTCCTGCGCAAGCACCTCGGAGACAGCCCCGGCGACATCGTCGACGACACCACCGGCGAGGTGCTGGGCAGCCACAGCGGCGCCTTCGCGTACACCGTCGGCCAGCGCCGGGGCCTCAAGCTCGGCCGCCCCGCCGCCGACGGCAAGCCCCGCTACGTCCTCGACATCTCCCCGGTGTCGAACACGGTCCGCGTCGGTCCGGCCGAGGCCCTCGACGTCGACGAGGTCGTCGGCGTGCGACCGGTCTGGACGAACGGCCCGCGCACCGAGCCGTTCGAGTGCCTCGCCCAGCTGCGCGCCCACGGCCAGGTGTTCCCGGCCACCGCGTCCCCCGACGGCGACCGCTGGATCGTCCGCCTCCACGCCCCGGCGCGCGGTATCGCCGCCGGTCAGGCCGTGGTTCTCTACGACGGCGACGCCGTCGTCGGCTCGGCCACGATCGACGCCGCCCACAAGACGGTCCCCGCCTAGAACTACGTGCTTTCTTACGCCTGCCTGGCCGGCCCCGGTCGCTTCCGCACCCGCCGCGCCCACCGTCCGCCGAGACGCCCCGCCACCACGTAGCGGGTTGCTCACCCACCCTCCGGTTTCTGGGGGTGTGCAGGGGTACCGCTCAGCGAGTTCTCAGTCGTCTCATGGGTACCGATCAGGGCGGCTGCCGATCGTTGGGCCCATGACCGCGACACTCGCACGTCCCGAGCTCGGCCCCCGATCGTCACCCCACCGGCACGCGCCGCCGCCGGGGCGGGTGAAGCGATTCCTGCGCGGGCCCGCGCACCAGCCGGGCTGGCATCGGCCCTCGCTGTTCGCGCTGCTGATCGGAACGGCCGCGCTCTACCTGTGGAACCTCTCGGCCTCCGGCTACGCGAACGAGTTCTACGCGGCCGCGGTCCAGGCCGCGACCCAGAGCTGGAAGGCCCTGCTGTTCGGCTCGCTGGACAGCGCGAACTACATCACGGTCGACAAGCCGCCGGCCGCGCTGTGGGTGATGGGCCTCTCCGGCCGGCTCTTCGGCTTCAACTCGTGGAGCATGCTCGCCCCGCAGGCCCTGATGGGCGTCGCCGCCGTCGGGCTGCTGTACGCCGCCGTGAAGCGGTGGTTCGGGCACGTGGCCGGCCTCTTCGCCGGGGCGGCTCTGGCGCTCACGCCGGTCGCCGTGCTCATGTTCCGGTTCAACAATCCGGACGCTCTGCTGACGCTGCTGCTGGTGGCCGGCGGGTACTTCATGGTGCGGGCGGTCGAGTCCGGGCGGACGGGCTGGCTGCTCGCGGCCGGGTCGGCGCTCGGGTTCGGCTTCCTGACGAAGATGCTGCAGGCGTTCCTCGTCTTGCCGGCGTTCGCGCTGGTGTACCTGGTCGCGGGTCAGCCGCGGACGCGTCGCCGGATCGGGCAGCTGCTGCTGGCCGGGGTGTCGCTGGTGGTCTCGGCCGGTTGGTGGATCGCGCTGGTCGAGCTCTGGCCGGCGTCGTCCCGTCCGTATGTCGGAGGGTCGGAAGGAAACAGCGCGCTCGAGCTGGCGCTCGGCTACAACGGCCTGAGCCGGCTCACCGGCGGAGAGGGCAACGGCGGGGGCGGTGGCGGCGGTTTCAGCGGGTCCGCCGGGCTGTTCCGGCTGTTCAACGAGAACATGGGCGGGCAGATCTCATGGCTGTTGCCGGCCGCGCTGATCGGGCTGGTCGTCGGGCTGGTGCTGACCGCGCGCCGGCCGCGGACCGACCGGACCCGGGCCGCGCTGGTGCTGTGGGGTGGCTGGACGGTGGTCACCGGGCTGGTGCTCTCGTTCATGGAGGGCACGGTGCACGAGTACTACACGGTCGCGATGGCGCCGGGTGTGGTCGGGACGATCGCGGTGTCGGGCCGGTTGCTCTGGTCCGAGCGGCGGCGGGTCGTCGGGCGGGTGACGCTGGCGGCGATGGTGGCCGCGACCGGGGTCTGGAGCTACGCGCTGCTGAACCGGACGGCGGACTGGTACGCGCCGCTGCGCTACGTGATCGTGGCCGGTGCGGTGGTCGCCGCGGTGGCGCTGCTCGTGGGGACGCGGTGGAAGAAGCTGGCAGCGGTCGCGCTGATCGCCGGGGTGCTCACCGGCCTGGCCGGCAGCGGCGCCTACGCGGTGCAGACCGCGTCGACCGCGCACAACGGCAGCACGCCGACGGCCGGCCCGGCCGCCACCGCGACGATGGGCACCGGCGGCCCCGGCGGCGGCACCCGAGGCGGCACCCCGCCCACCGGCGCCCCCTCCACCCAGAACGGCAGCGCCCCCACCGCGCGCGCCGGCTCCACGTCGCCAGGCTCAGGGACGTCGGCAAACGCGGGAAACCCGGGTGGCGGAGCCACCAGCGCGGAGCTGACCGCGCTGCTGAAGAAATCGACCGCGACCTGGGCCGCCGCGGTCGGAACCTCGCAGTCCGCGGCCTCCCTGGAGCTCTCCACCGGAAAGGCGGTCATGTCGATCGGCGGCTGGTCCGGCAGCGACGAATCGACGACGCTGGCCCAGTTCCAAGCCCTCGTGAAGGCCGGCCGGATCGGCTACTTCATCGCCGGAGGCCAGGGAGGCCAGGGAGACGGAGTGCTCAGCCAGATCACGACCTGGGTCGAGGCGAACTACACCGCGACCACGGTCGGCAGCACCACGGTCTACGACCTGACCAGCTGACCGGGTCACGGCTTCCAGACCGAGGCGAAGACCCCGTAGCGCTCCGCGGAGTCGCCGGCGTCCTCGAGACCGTCGATCAGCTTCTCGATCGCGGCCGCGAGGGCGCCGGCCTGGTCGGCGGTCAGCCGGAGGGTCCGCATCCGCCCACCGATCCGCTCGGCCGAGACGAGCTCGTCGGCGACCGCCCGGGCGATCACCGGGGTGGCGTCCGGACGGTCGAACGAGATCCGACGCGCCGACCGCTGGTAGTAGTGCTCGGTGCCTCCGCGCACCTGACGGGTCTCGACGATCCGCACCAGCCCGGCCGCCTCCAGCACCCCGAGGTGGTGCGCGATGTTGCCCTTGCGCTGGTCGAGCCCCTTCGCGAGCTGGCTGATCGTGGCCGGCTGCTGCCCGAGCGCGAACAGCAGCCGATGCCGCAGCGGATGGCCGAGCGCCCGGTACTGAGCGGCGTCCGAGATCTCGAGGTGTTCGTCCACGGGTCCAAGAGTCAAGACCTCTTGACGCTTTGTCAAGCGCGCTGCTTCACTGCCTACATGCGACAAGACGAGATCGACGCGATGATCGACCGGACTATCGAGTTACTCGACCGGTACGTGTTCCCCGACGTGGGCGCCAAGGCGGCCACCGCGGTGCGGTCGGCGCAGTCGGCCGGGCGCTACCCCGACGGCCTCGAGCCGGACGCGCTCGCCGACCTCGTCACCGAGGACCTGCAGACGATCAACGGCGACAAACACCTGCGCCTGCAGTTCACGTCCGAGGCGCTGCCGCTGAGCACCGGGGACGAGACCGCCGACGAGGCCGAGGAGCGCGCCCAGGAGGTCCGGGAGGCTGCCCGCACCGGCGGCGGCTTCGCCAAGGTCGAGCGGCTCGACGGCAACGTGGCCTACCTCGAGATCGACCTGCTCTGGCCGCCGGAGATCGCCGCGCCGGCCGCGACCGCGGCGATGACGCTGGCCGACGGGGCCGACGGCCTCGTTCTCGACCTGCGCCGCTGCCGGGGCGGGTCGCCGTACCAGGTCGCGTTCCTCTGCAGTTACCTGTTCGGGCCCGAGCCGGTGCACCTCAACGACCTCTACTTCCGCGCCTCGGACGAGACCCGGCAGTTCTGGACGTCGTCGTTCGTGCCCGGCCCGCGCTTCGGCAGCGAGCGCCCGGTAGTGGTGCTGACCAGCGGTTCCACGTTCTCCGGAGGAGAGGAGCTGGCCTGGGACCTGAAGGAGCTCGGGCGGGCGACGCTGATCGGCGAGACCACCCGGGGCGGGGCCCACCCGGTCGATCGGATCCAGGTGCACCCCCACCTGCGGGTGACGATCCCGATCGCCCGGTCGATCAGCCCCCGCACCGGCCGGAACTGGGAGGGCGTCGGGGTGGTGCCGGACATCGAGGTGGTCGCCTCGGCCGCGCTCGACCGGGCGCTGGATCATCTGCGGACTCTGACCAGCTAATAAGGTTCAGGGGTGGACTATCCCTGGCCTGAAGGTGCTGCGACCGGCGTCGGGTCGATGCCCGGTACCGATGTGATCGAGGCCGTGCGCACGGTGCTCGGCGAGCTGCCCGACCTGCCGCACCTGCCCGAGCTGCCGGGCCGCGGTCCCGGTTCGGACGTGATCGGCCGGGGCGCGTCGTTCCTGGTGGAACTCCCGGTCGACCTGCAGCCGTCCGGATGGCGGCTGGTCGACCGGCCCGGCCGGGACCTGCGCCGTGCGTTGGACCTGATGGAGCGCGATCTGGACGCGCTGACCGAGCACGCCGAGGGGTACACGGGGCCGCTCAAGATCCAGGCCGCCGGGGTGTGGACGCTGGCCGCGTCGGTCGAGCTGCACAACGGGGTGGCGGCCGTGTCGGACCCGGGGGCGGTGCGGGATCTGGCGTCGTCGTTGCTGGACGGGTTGCTGGCGCACCTGGCCGACGTGCGCCGGCGGGTGCCGGGGGCGTCGATCGTCCTGCAACTGGACGAGCCGTCGCTGCCCGCGGTGCTGGCCGGACGCATCAAGACGCCCAGCGGGTACGGGACGCTGCGCCGGCCCGAGGAGGTCGTCGTTCTCGAGTCGTTGACGACGCTGGTCGAGAAGCTCGGCGTGCCGGTGGTGTTCCACTGCTGCGCGCCGGACGTCCCGTGGGGGGTGTTCCGGCGGGCCGGGGCGGTCGCGGTGTCGGCGGATCTGACGCTCTGGGGGCCGCCGGACCGGTGGCGCACTGCGGCGATCGACGCGCTGGGCGAGGAGCTCGACGCCGGGCTCGGGCTGTTCGCCGGGGTGGTGCCTGCGCTGGCGCCCACCGGGCTTCCGCGAGCTGAACTGCGAAAACTGTCGGACCCGGGCGCTAGCGTCGAGCCCGTGCGGACGTTGTGGCAGCGCCTGGGTTTCGACCCGACGTCGCTGGCGCAGCAGGTGGTGACGACGCCGGCCTGCGGGCTGGCCGGCGCCACCGAAGACCGCGCGCGAGAAGTGCTGACGCAGGTCCGGGCAGCCGGGCGCACCCTCGTCAAGGATCCGGAGGCATGAGCGTGGACGAGACAGCGGCACCGGCCGAGGTACGCAAGCAGCACGACGAGCTGGCCGAGGAGATCCTCGGGGCCCAGTTCGCGTACTACGTCTCCGACGCGCCGACGATCTCCGACGCCGAGTACGACCGGATGATGCGCGAGCTCGAGGCGATCGAGGAGGCGCACCCCGACCTGCGCACCCCCGAATCGCCGACGCAGCGGGTCGGCGGCACGTTCTCCACCGAATTCACCGCGGTCGACCACCTCGAGCGGATGCTCAGCCTCGACAACGCGTTCAGCGACGACGAGGTCAGCGAGTGGGCCGAGCGCGTCCACCGCGAGGTCGGCGACGACGTGCACTACCTGTGCGAGCTCAAGATCGACGGGCTCGCGATCAACCTGCTCTACGAGAACGGCCGCCTGACCCGGGCGCTGACCCGCGGCAACGGCGTCACCGGCGAAGACGTCACGCTCAACATCCGGACGATCGCCGACATCCCGAACGTGCTGTCCGACGACGGCGGGCACGACATCCCGGCGCTGGTCGAGGTCCGGGGCGAGGTGTTCTTCCCGGTCGAGGCGTTCGGTGACCTGAACGCGTCGCTGGTCGAGGCGGGCAAGGCCCCGTTCGCGAACCCGCGCAACGCGGCCGCCGGTTCGCTGCGCCAGAAGGACCCGCGGGTCACCGCGTCCCGGCCGCTGCGCATGCTCGTGCACGGCATCGGCGCCCGCGAGGGCTTCGCGCTGACCCGGCAGTCCGAGGCGTACGAGCGGCTCAAGGCCTGGGGCCTGCCGACCTCGTCGCACTACCGGGTCGTGAACACCCTCGACGAGGTGCGCGCCTACATCGCGAACTTCGGCGAGAACCGGCACTCGGTCGAGCACGAGATCGACGGCGTCGTCGTCAAGATCGACGAGGTCGCGGCCCAGCGGCGGCTCGGCTCGACGTCCCGGGCCCCGCGCTGGGCGATCGCGTTCAAGTACCCGCCGGAAGAGGTCAACACCAAGCTGCTCGACATCCGGGTGAACGTCGGGCGCACCGGGCGGGTCACACCGTACGGCGTGATGGAGCCGGTGCTGGTGTCCGGGTCCACGGTCGAGATGGCGACGCTGCACAACGCCAACGAGGTGCGCCGCAAGGGCGTCCTGATCGGCGACACGGTCGTGCTGCGCAAGGCCGGCGACGTGATCCCGGAGATCGTCGGCCCGGTCGTCGACCTGCGTGACGGCACCGAGCGCGAGTTCGTCATGCCGACGCACTGCCCCGAGTGCGGCACCGAGCTGCGTCCGATGAAGGAAGCCGACGTCGACATCCGGTGCCCGAACGCGCGGTCGTGCCCGGCCCAGCTCCGGGAGCGCATCTTCTTCCTGGCCAGCCGGTCGGCGCTCGACATCGAAGCGCTCGGCTACGAGGCCGCGATCGCGCTGACCCACCCCGACGCCCCGGCGAAGGCGCCCCTGCAAGACGAGGGCGACCTGTTCGCGCTCACCCCGGAAGACCTCGCCGAGGTGGCGATCAAGCGGGTGAACAAGAAGACCGGCGACGAGGAACTCGTGCCGTTCTTCTACACGAAGGGCACGCCGAAGGTCCCGTCGGTGCCCACGAAGAACACCGAGCGGTTCTTCGCCGAGATCGCCGCGGCCAAGGAGCGTCCGCTCTGGCGGGTCCTCGTCGCGCTGTCGATCCGGCACGTCGGGCCCACCGCCGCCCAGGCGCTGGCCCGGTCGTTCCGCTCGATCGACCGGATCGCCGACGCGCCGGCCGAGGAGCTGGTGGGCGCCGAGGGCGTCGGGCCGACGATCGCCACCGCCGTGCACGAGTGGTTCGCGGTCGACTGGCACCGGGCGATCGTCGAGAAGTGGCGCGCGGCCGGCGTCCGGCTCGAGGAGGAGGCGGTCGACGAGGGCCCGCGCCCGCTCGAGGGCGTCACGATCGTGGTGACCGGGTCGCTGGAGGAGTTCAGCCGGGACTCGGCCAAGGAAGAGATCCAGAACCGCGGCGGCAAGGTGTCGGGGTCGGTCTCGAAGAAGACCGGGTTCGTCGTCGTGGGGGAGGCGCCCGGGTCGAAGTACGACAAGGCGGTGCAGCTGAAGGTGCCGGTGCTCGACGAGGCCGGCTTCCGGGTGCTGCTGTCCGACGGCCCGGACGCGGCCCGGGAGATCGCCGCGATCGGCGGTCCCGACGAGCCGGAAGAAGCCGAGGCGTAGAGCTAGGTCTACCCCGGATCGGCCATCGGCCTCCACTGTGGTGGCCGCGCCGGACCGGCAGGGTCTGGGGTATGACGGTGGTGCAGGTCCTGGCGGTGCTGGGCACGGTGTTGATCGCCTGCTGCGAGGAGTTCGGGCGGCCGATCACGATCGTGGCCGGCTCGGTCGTGATCGCTCAGATCGCCGAGATCGTCGCCCGGGTTCAGGCCGCACGCGACGACCCCGAGGTTATCCGGGAGCCAGCTTCACCTCCTTGTCGGTCCCGTCCGTCGGGCGCTGGTCGTGGGTGAGCACTGGGCCCCGCCGCCGACGATCGCCGCGCCCAGCCAGAACCGGGCCGGCGCGGCGAGCGCGCCGGTCGCCGGCACGCCGTCGGTGATCCGTCCGAAGGCCCAGACGGCGGTGCTCCGGCCGCATCAGCGGCCGGAAGCGCCGGAACGTCCGAAGGATGAGCGTTGATCAATCGTCGTTGTTACGGCGCAGGCGCTTGGTCTGCGAGCGCCGGGCCTTCTCGCTCAACCGGCGCTCGACCGAACCGCGGCTCGGCCGGGTCGGCCGGCGCGGACGCGGCGGCGGCGCGATCGCCTCGGAGAGCAGGGCGGCGAGCCGCTCCTCGGCCGCCAGCCGGTTCCGGTACTGCGAGCGGTGCTCGGACGCGGCGACCGTGACGACCCCGTCGACGAGCCGGCCGGCCAGCCGCTCGCGGGCGCGCTCCTTCATCACCGGGCCGAGCGCCGAGGAGGCCTCCAGGTCCCAGGACAGCTCGACCCGCGAGTCCGCGGTGTTCACCGACTGCCCGCCGGGCCCGCTCGACCGGGAGAACCGCCAGTAGAGCTCGGCCTCCGGTATGACGACCGAGCCTCGAACTTTCAACGGCCCGGGCATATCCACAGCCTGCCACGGCCCGCCGACGCATTTTCCGCCGCACGACTACGGTGGAGGCATGCGAGTCGTCATAGCGGGTGGGCACGGGAAGATCGCACTGCGGCTCGAGCGGTTGCTGAGCTCGGACGGAGACCAGCCGGTCGGCATCATCCGAAATCCCGATCACGCCGCCGACGTCGAAGCGGCGGGAGCCGAGGCCGTCGTCCTCGACCTGGAGAAGGCCTCGGTCGACGAGGTCGCCGCGGTCGTCCGGGGCGCCGACGCGGTCGTGTTCGCGGCCGGGGCCGGCCCGGGAAGCGGCGCGGCCCGCAAGGACACGGTCGACCGCGGAGCGGCCGCCCTGCTCGCCGACGCCGCCGAGGCGGCCGGCGTCGACCGGTACCTCATGGTGTCGGCGATCGGCGTTGAGAAAGACCCGCCGGCGGGCACCGACGCCGTCTACTCGGCCTACCTGAAGGCCAAGCGGGCGGCCGACCACGACCTGATGAACCGCAAGCTGGCCTGGACGATCATCCGCCCGGGTGGCCTCACCGACGAGCCCGGCACCGGCCGGGTCGCGCTCGACGTCGAAGTGGAGCGCGGTTCGATCTCCCGCGACGACGTCGCCGAGGTCCTGCTAGCGGCCCTGCGCCGTCCGTTCACCGCCGGGCTGGCGCTGGAACTGGTCGAGGGCACGGTCCCGATCGTTCCGGCTCTGACCGACGCGGCCGGCGACCGCATCTGATTACGCGTACGTAACCATCCGAGTGCCCGCCGCGTGGCGGGCGTAACGCGGTGTGAGCCACCCCGGCCTGCGCCGTAGGATGCAGCGAGCATTTATCGATACGAGGGGAACCATTCCCATGCCCGCCATCTCCCGCGAGGAGGTCGCGCACCTCGCCCGGCTTGCCCGGCTCGCGGTCACCGACGACGAACTGGACACGTTCGCCGGCCAGCTCGACGTGATCCTCGGCTCGGTCGCCCGGGTCAGCGAGGTCGCCGCCGACGACATCCCGCCGACCAGCCACGCGGTGCCGCTCACCAACGTGCTCCGGGAAGACGTGGTCCGGCCCTCCATCGACCGGGAGATGGTGCTGCTCGCCGCCCCCGCGGCCGAGGACGGGCGATTTCGCGTCCCGCGCATCCTGACCGAGGAGGAGTGAGTATGTCCGAGGAGCTCACCCGCCTCACCGCGGCCGACCTGGCCACGAAGATCGCCGGCGGCGACGTCTCGGCCGTCGAGGTCACCCGCGCGCACCTCGACCGCATCCGCGCCGTCGACGGTGACGTCAACGCGTTCCTGGTGGTCGACGACGACGGCGCGCTCGCCGCCGCCGAGGCCGTCGACCTCGACATTGCCAACGGTGAGCCGCGAAGCGCGCTGGCCGGCGTCCCGCTGGCGTTGAAGGACGTGGTCGTCACCCGCGGCCTGCAGACGACCTCGGGATCGAAGATCCTCGAAGGCTGGATCCCGCCGTACGACGCGACGATCACGCGCAAGATGCGCGAGGCCGGGATCGTCATCCTGGGCAAGACCAACATGGACGAGTTCGCGATGGGGTCGTCCACCGAGAACTCCGCGTTCGGCGCGAGCCACAACCCGTGGGCGCTCGACCGGACGCCCGGCGGGTCGTCCGGCGGGTCCAGCGCCGCGGTCGCCGCGTTCGAGGCGCCGATCTCGATCGGCACCGACACCGGTGGGTCGATCCGGCAGCCGGCCGCGGTCACCGGCATCGTCGGGCACAAGCCGACGTACGGCGGCGTGTCCCGGTACGGGCTGATCGCGTTCTCGTCCTCGCTCGACCAGGCCGGTCCGTTCGGCCGCACGGTGCTCGACACCGCGCTGCTGCACGAGGTCATCGGCGGCTACGACCACTGCGACTCCACCAGCCTGAACGTGCCGGTCCCGCCGGTGGTGGCCGCGGCTCGCGAGGGTGCGCACGGCGACCTGGCCGGGCTGACCGTCGGCGTCGTCAAGGAACTCGGCGGCGACGGGTACGAGCCCGGCGTCGAAGCGGCCGCGAAAACCGCCTACGCCAAGCTCGAGGAGATGGGCGCGAAGGTCGTCGAGGTCTCCTGCCCGCACTTCGGGTACGCGCTGGCCGCCTATTACCTCATCGCGCCGAGCGAGGCGTCGTCCAACCTGGCCCGTTTCGACGCGGTCCGGTACGGCCTGCGGGTCGGCGACGACGGCGTCCGCGACCTCGAAGAGGTCATGTCGCTGACCCGCGAGGCCGGGTTCGGGCCCGAGGTCAAGCGGCGCATCATGATCGGCACGTACGCGCTGAGCTCCGGTTACTACGACGCGTACTACGGCCAGGCGCAGAAGGTCCGCACGCTGATCGGCCGCGACTTCGCGGCCGCGTTCGAGACCTGCGACGTGCTGGTCAGCCCGCCGACGCCGACGACCGCGTTCAAGCTGGGCGAGCGCGTCGACGACCCGATGGCGATGTACGCGGCCGACCTGTGCACGCTGCCGGCGTCGCTGGCCGGGCTGCCGGCGATCTCGGTGCCGGTCGGGCTGGCGACCGCCCCGGGCACCACCGAGAACCTGCCGGTCGGCCTGCAGATCATGGCGCCGGCGCTGGCCGACGACCGGTGCTACCGGGTCGCGGCCGCGGTCGAGGCCGCGCTGGGTGTGCTCTCCGACAAGACTCCGCTGCTGGGGGGTGCGAAGTGACGGTCACCGCGGTCGGCTTCGACGAGGTGACGACGAGGTACGAGCCGGTGATCGGGCTCGAGACCCACGTCGAGTTGGGTACGAACACGAAGATGTTCTGCGGCTGCGCGACCACGTTCGGCGCCGAGCCGAACACCCAGGTCTGCCCGGTGTGCCTGGGCCTCCCGGGCTCGCTGCCGGTCGTGAACGCGGCCGCGGTCGAGGCGACGATCCGGATCGGGCTCGCGCTCAACTGTTCGATCGCGACCTGGTGCCGGTTCGCGCGGAAGAACTACTTCTACCCCGACATGCCGAAGAACTACCAGATCAGCCAGTACGACGAGCCGATCTGCGTCGACGGCTACCTCGACGTCGACGTCGACGGCGAGACGGTGCGGGTCGAGATCGAGCGCGTCCACATGGAGGAAGACACCGGCAAGACGCTGCACGTCGGCGGCGCGACCGGGCGCATCCACGGGGCCACGCACTCGCTGGTCGACTTCAACCGGGCCGGGATCCCGCTGGTCGAGATCGTGACCAAGCCGGTCACCGGCACCGGCGCCCGCGCGCCCGAGGTGGCTCGCGCGTACGTCACCGCGCTGCGTGACGTCATCCGCGGCCTGGACGTCTCCGACGTCCGGATGGAGCAGGGCTCGATGCGGTGCGA
This sequence comes from Cryptosporangium phraense, assembly GCF_006912135.1. Lineage (NCBI taxonomy): Bacteria > Bacillati > Actinomycetota > Actinomycetes > Cryptosporangiales > Cryptosporangiaceae > Cryptosporangium > Cryptosporangium phraense. Next base: position 114,378 of record NZ_VIRS01000009.1, read on the forward strand.
CGTGAACACGTCGCTGAACCGCCCCGGGGAGCCCTGGGGGACGCGCACCGAGACGAAGAACGTCAACTCGCTGCGGTCGGTCGAGCGGGCGGTGCGGTCGGAGATGATCCGGCAGGCCGGCCTGCTCGACAGCGGCGCGAAGATCAAGCAGGAGACCCGGCACTTCCATGAAGACACCGGCGAGACGACGCCCGGGCGGAGCAAGGAGGAGGCGACCGACTACCGGTACTTCCCCGAGCCCGACCTGGTGCCGCTGGCGCCGGACGTCGCCTGGGTGGAGGAGCTGAAGAAGACGCTGCCGGAACCGCCGGCCGAGCGTCGGAAGCGGATCCAGCAGGCCTGGGGGCTCAACGACCACGACTGGGCCTCGGTGGTGAACGCCGGTGCGGTCGAGCTGATCCAGTCGACGATCGACGCCGGGACGTCGCCGGAGGCGGCCCGGAAGTGGTGGATGGGCGAGCTGGCCCGGAAGGCCAACGAGACCGGCACCGAACTCGAGTCGCTGCCGATCGCTCCGGCCCAGGTGGCCGAGGTCCAGGCCCTGGTGGACGCGGGACGGATCAACGACAAGCTGGCCCGTCAGGTGCTCGACGGCGTGCTGGCCGGCGAGGGCACGCCGGAGGAGGTCGTGGCCGCGCGCGGTCTCGAGGTCGTGAGTGACACCGGGGCGCTGGGCGCCGCGGTCGACGACGCGATCGCGGCCAACCCGGACGTGGCCGAGAAGATCCGCAGCGGGAAGGTCGCGGCGGCCGGCGCCCTGGTCGGCGCGGTCATGAAGGCCACCAAGGGCCAGGCCGACGCCAAGACCGTCCGCGAACTCATCATCCAGAAATTGTCCTGAGGGCCAGGTCGACGTCTTCGGGCGTCGTGTAGAGGTGGCAGGAGAAGCGGACTGCGCCCGCCCGTATCGCGGTACGGATACCGGCGGCGCGCAGCCGCTCCTGGCCGGCCGAATCCATCGGCACCGAGACGATCGCCGAGTTGCCGTCGGGCAGTCCCAGGCCCGTCCGGAGGCGGTTCGCCATGGCCACGTTGTGAGCGTGGATCTCGTCCGGATCGAGGTCGGCGAGAAGTTGCAGTGACGTAGCCGTACCCACCCACGAGAACCAGGCCGGCGAGGTGTCGAAGCGGCGGGCGTCCGGCGCGAGGCGCAGCGGCAGGCCGTAGATCGACGCCCAGATGTCGGCCCCGGCGTACCAGTTGGCCGCGTGCGGCACCAGCGAGTCGACCCGGTCCGGGCGGACGACGAGGAACGAGCTCCCGCGCGGGGACAGCAGCCACTTGTAGGCGCCGCACACGACGTAGTCGACCCAGGACAGATCCAGCGGCAGCCAGCCGGTCGCCTGGGTCGTGTCGAGCAGCAACTGGGCGCCCGAGGCTTCGACGGCCGACCGGAGCGCGGGCAGGTCCACCAGCGCCCCGTCCGCCGACTGCACCGCCGACACGGCCACCAGCGCGGTCGAGTTCCGCACCTCGGCCGCGATCGACGCCAGGGGCACCGACCGGAGGTTCAGGCGGCCCTGCGCGGCGAACGGGAACAGCAGCGACGTGAAGTCGTCGTCGGCGACCAGCACCTCGGCCCCGGTCGGCACCGCGGCGGCGATCAGCCCGACCAGCGGCGAGACCGTCGACCCGGCGGCCACCGACGCCGCCGGCACCCCGGCGATGCGCGCGAACGCCTCCCGGGCGCCGACCACCGAGACGTCGAAGTCCCCGGCGGTCGCCCGCCCGTGCGACCAGGCGTCGATCGCGTCGCGCACGGCGTCGACCGTGACGCGCGGGGGAGCGCCGAGGCTCGCCGTGTTGAAGAAGCCGGGGTCCGGGGTGAACTGTTTCCGCACCGTATCGAGGTCCACGTGGTCCGACGCTAGCCGGTCCCGGAACCGGATCACCGGGCCATTCGGGGTCCAACTGGCCGGGGAAATCGCGCGGCCCACTCCTCGAGCGCCAGGTCCGCCGTCCGAATGAGCGTGGAGAGCGTCCGGTACCAGCCGACGACCAGGACGATCTCGATGATCTGTTCCGGCGTCCTCGCCAGCGCGGTCACCGTCGCCGCGGTGAGGGATCCGGCGAGCAACTCGTCCGCGGCCCGGATCAACGGCGGGTCGTCGAAATCGTCCGGCGAGCCGTGGACCGTGGCGTGCAGCGCCGCCTCGCCCACCCCGGCCGCGGGCGCCTGCACGACGGCGTGGATGCCCCACTCGTACTCGGCGCCGAGCGCGGCCGTCGTCCGCAGGATCAGCAGCTCCCGGTCGGCGGCCGGCAGCAGACCATGGTTGAGCAGCCCGGACGCCATCGGCCGGACCCGGTCACACAGCTCCTGGTGAACGGCGAAGAGCCGGAAGAGCGCCAACGGCGGGGCGTCGAACCCCGGCGGCATCCACTTCTCCAGGAATCGCGCCACGTCCGGCGGGTACGGCGGTTCCAGCGGGGCCAGCATTGCTTACCTCCGAGCGATACGGAAAACGTAGCGATACATAATTCGTAGCATGACTCCGCTGCCCGGGAAACCTGTTCGTGGGTCGACGACCGGGCGGCCGGTCATGGCGCTGCTCGACCTGCTCGGGCGCCGCTGGACGCTCCGGATCCTGTGGGAGCTGCGCACCGACGCCCAGGGCTTCCGCGCACTGCAGAGGGCCTGCGACGGCATGAGCCCGACCGTGCTCGCGACCCGGCTGACCGAGCTGCGCGAGGCCGGCCTGGTCGCGACCGACGAGGTCAACCGCCTGACCCCGCTCGGCGACCAACTGATGGCCGCCCTGGGGCCCCTGAACGACTTCGCGAACATCTGGGCCGACGAACTGCAACCGCCGGCCACCCCACCGCGTGACAAGAGGTCGTGGTGACCCGTGAGAGCGAGTTCGACGACTTCTACGCCCGGCACTTCCCGGGCATCGGCACGCAGATCGCGGCCTATCTGGGCGACCGGGCCGAGGCCGAAGACATCACCCAGGAGGCGTTCGCGCGGGCCTGGCGGCGGTGGCCACGCCTCTCCGGCTACGCCGACCCGGCCGCCTGGGTGCGCACCGTCGCCTACCGGCTGGCGGTGAGCCGGTGGCGGCGGGCCCGGGTCGCGTTCGCGCACCGCCGCCAGCAACGGGCCGAGCCGGTGCCGCCACCTGATCCGGAGTGGCTCGACCTGGTCCGGGCGCTGGCCACGCTGCCGCCGGCGCAGCGTCGGGCGGTCGTCCTGCACTACCTGGGCGATCTGTCGGTCGACGAGATCGCCGCGCGGGAGAAGGTCGCGGCCGGGACGGTCAAGTCCTGGCTCCACCGGGCCCGCGGACGCCTGGCCACGCAGTTGGGTCCCGACGAGATCGCGCACCGAGAGAGGGTGTCCCGTGACTACTGACCACGACGAGGTCACCACCCGATTCGACCGATTCCGGGCGACGACGCCGATGGCCGGCCCCGGTGCGCCGGAAGCACGCGCGCTGGGTGCCCGGCAGAAGAGGCGCGGCCTGATCACCGTCGCCGCGGTGCTGCTCGTCCTCACCGCGATCAGCGCGGTGATTCTGCGCCCAGGCCAAGCCCCCGATCGCCTGACCCCGGCCACCGACCAGGCTCCGGCCGACTGGAAGCAGACCGTCCGCAACGCGCGACTCGACCTCCGCGACGACGGCAACGGCAACTGCACCGGCCCGGTGGTCCAGTTCCACGACGGAACGGGCACCGCGCGCGACCCGATCGGCGACCTCACGACCTACACGATCGAGAGCCGCTACCCGATGCTCACCGCCGACATCGACCGCGACGGCCGGGTGGACTACCTCGTCTCGGTCGGGTGCCGGCGGGTTCCCCAGCCGGGCGACCCGGGGACGCCCTCGACCATCGGAGTCATGCAGCTCTTCGTTCTGCGAGGCACTCCGGAGAACCTCACCTCGATCGGCGGCATCCGCGCGATGACCACGATGATGGACCCGAGCCAGCTCCACCTCACGATCCGCCCCGACGGCCTGATCCGGATCGAGCAGGACAACGACCCCGGCTACATCCTGATCTGGGGCTACCGCAACGGGCACATGGAAGTCATCAAGAGGTGGGTGACACCGACGAAGTAGGCGTGGGAGACGGGATCACCGGCGCGGTGTTCGCCGGAGGAGGCGTCGAGGCGGTGACCGTGCCGCTCGGCGTCGCGGTCACCGTCGCCGACGGGAACGCGCCGTTCGACTGCCCGACGATCACCCGCCGCAGCTCCACCTGCGACTGCCCCGACCCGCTCACCGTGATCTCGTCGTACGCCTTCAGCTCCCCGTCCTGCGCGAAGTACAGCACGGTCATCTCGAACGACTTCGGGGTGTCGCCCTGCAGGCCGCGCAGGCCCGCGGCGCCGGTCGACCCCTCGATCATCAGCAGCGTGTCCTTGTCGAGCGCCTCGACTTTCCGCTCGTGCGTGTGCCCGGCCAGGATCAGCGGCCCGTGGTCCTTCAGCGGCTCGGCCGCGGCCGGCTCGTGCACCATCATGACGTCGACCGACTTGTCGTTCTCGCGGTTGTAGCGCAGCACGGTCTTGGCCAGCCGCTCGCCGGCCTCGGCTTCGACCGCCTTGCCCGCGTTGTCGTCGCCGGTCGTCTTGTCGGGGGTGAACCGGCTGCTGCCGACCCCGGCCACGACCAGCCCGGCGACCTCCCGGACCTGGTCGTCGAGCACCACCGCGTTGCGGTTCGCCGCGACCGCCCGGGCCACGTCGTCGGAGTCGTGGTTCCCGCGGATGAAGACGTACGGGACCTTCAGCGCGGTGATGTTCGACGCGTACAGGTTCGCCTCGGCGGCGCTGCCCCAGTCGGTCAGGTCGCCGGTGTCGAACACCGCGTTGACCTGGAACTGGCTGCCGATCGTGCTGATCACCCGCCAGGACGTCGGGTTGTTGTGCAGGTCGCTGACGTGCATGACCCGGATCGTGTTCGGGTCCGGCTGGTAGGTCGGGAGCGTCGAGACGGCCTCGTAGACCTTGCTCATGTTGGTCAGGATCCCGACCAGCTGGCTCTGGTAGTGGCCGTAGTTGTCGTAGATCGAGCGGGCGTCACCGATCAGCGCCGGGACGTTCGTCAGCAGGCCCTCGTAGCGCGGCTGGCTCAGGCTGGCCGGGTTGAGCGTGGCCGCGGCGATCCCACCGCTGCCGGCCAGCAGCACGAGCGAGACCCCGCCGGTGATCAGCGTCCGCCGGACGTCCCGGAACGCGACCGCGCCGAGCAGCAGCGCGCCGAGGAAGCCGGCGCCGACCGCGCGCAGCGCGAGCGTGGTGATCGCCGACTTCACGTCGCCGGTCGTGAGGTCGGTGGCCTCCTCGATGCGCGCCGGGTCGGCGATCAGCTGCCGGGTCTCCGACTCGTTCAGCCCGTCGACCCGGGCGACCAGCCGGACCGGACCGGCGTGATCCTGGATCGAGATCGCGCCGAGCGGCGGGATCCGCAGCTGGGACCCGCCGTGCAGCGACGGCTGCGCCGCCAGCTGCATCTGGAACGGCCCGATCTCGACCTCGGCGCGCCCGCCGAGCTGCATCCCGATCGTCGCTCCGACGAGCGCGACCAGGAAGATCGCCACGCTGGTCCGCATCCACCGCGGTGGGATGAACCTCCGTAGCCGATGTCTGCCGTGCGCAGGCGGTTCGGTTTCCGTCTCCGCCTTGATCGACGCCTGCCCAGCACTGTCGTCCGCTGGTGCGGTCGTCCCGGGCACGGTGCCGGACGCGTCCTCGGCGGCGGAGCCGTCGCCGGAGGGGTTCGGAATCGAATCAGAGGCCACGAAGGAATCTCATTGCCGAAGTTGTCGGTCCACTAACGCCTACAGCACATCCACGCCGCTGGCGCCGGGCGGGATGATGCGCAGGATCCGGTCGTCGTCCACGCTCGGTTTGCCCCGGCCGTCCCGGTTGGACGTGGTGACCCAGACCGAGCCGTCCGGCGCCGACATGATCGTGCGCAGCCGCCCGTACCGGTCCTGCAGCAGCGGCCGGGGCTCGCCCTTGACCTTGCCGGTGTCGGCGTCCAGCGGCACGACCCAGATCCGCTGGCCCTTCAGCGCGGCGACCAGCAGGTTGTTCCCGACGATCGCCGCGCCGCTCGGGGACGCCTCGTCGGTGCTCCAGGTGACCAGCGGATTCGTGTAGCGCTTGTCGGTGCTCTTGCCCTCCACCGTCGGCCAGCCGTAGTTGCCGCCCTTGGTGATCAGGTTGACCTCGTCCCACTGGTTCTGGCCGAACTCGGTGGCGTACAGGCGCTTCTGCGAGTCCCAGGCCAGGCCCTGGACGTTGCGGTGGCCCCGCGACCAGACCAACGAGTTCGGGTACGGGTTGCCCGGGGCCGGCTTGCCCGCCGTCGTCATCCGCAGGATCTTCCCGCCGAGGCTCTTGACGTCCTGCGCACGGCCGCGCTGGGACGCGTCGCCGGTGCCCGCGTAGAGGTAGCCGTCCGGGCCGAAGGCGAGGCGGCCGCCGTTGTGGATGCCGGAGACCGGGATGCCGGTCACGATCGGCACCGGCGGCTGGCCCAGCACCAGCTTGGCGATCCGGTTGTCGGTGCGGGTCGTGTAGTAGATGTACGCGGTCTTGTCGGTCGCGTACTTCGGCGACACCGCGATGCCGAGCAGCCCGCCCTCGCCGCCGGAGTACGCGTCCTCGATCGTCTGCACCGGCGTCGAGCGGCCGCCCGGGGTGACCTGCAGGATGCGACGGGTGTCCCGCTCGGTGACCAGCGCGTTCCCGTCGGGCAGGAACGCCAGGCCCCACGGCACCTGCAGGTTCTTCACCAGGACCTGGACGCCGACCCCGTCGTCCTCGGCCGACCCGCCCGGCGTCGTGGGTGACGCGCTGGGAGTGGGCAGGTTCGGCGGCTGGCCCTGGTCGGTCTCATCGGGGGCACCGAACGAACAGCCGGTCAGCGCGAGGGTCAGCGCCGTCGCGAGTGCGACCAGCGTCCGTGTAGGCCCGGGCATGCCAACGAGCCTAACCGGCGACCCCCAGCGTCGTCGGTCACGCGTCGGGCACGACTTCCTGAGCGTCCACCGGAGTACGGGCCAGGTTCACGCCCTCCAGCAGGCGGGGGAGCGTCGACGGGGTGACGGCGGGAAGCCGGACCAGGCCGCCGCCGGCGGCCTCGGTGAGCTGGGCCGACACCCGGCCGCGGATCGACACGAAGCCCTCGACGTCGTTCCACGGGAAACGGCGGGTACGCAGCGCGCCGCGGACCGTCAGGTGCTCGGCGTCGACATCGACGCCGGTGCGGACCGTCCACCAGAGCGCGGCGATCGGGACCAGCATGATCGGGGCGTACACCCAGGCCTGACCGGCGATCGTGAACGCGCCGATCGCCAGCACGAGGACCGCGGCGACCGTGGCGAAGCTCTGCCGGAAGCGGACGCGGACCGGGCGGGCCGGGGAGTGGGTGGTCACGCATCCCAGTGTCGCAGGTCGCGTGCCCGGGCGGCGGCGTAGGCTCGGGTCACCGCGCCGCCTTCCCGCCCCGGACCGACGGCACCCCTCTCGGTGCCCTGCCGCCACCGCGGCCCGGCCTCGGGACGCTCCCCGCGGCGGACGGTCGGCCCGGCCGGCTGCCCGCTTCACCCGCGCCCTCCACGTCCGGAGGGCCCTGCCGAGGAAGCCGAATGACCCAGGATCACCCACTGAAACCACGCAGCACCGACGTGACCGACGGGCTGGAGAAGGCCGCCGCCCGCGGCATGCTCCGCGCGGTCGGCATGAAGGACGAGGACTTCGCCAAGCCGCAGATCGGCGTCGCCTCGTCGTGGAACGAGATCACCCCCTGCAACCTCTCGCTGGACCGGCTGGCCAAGGCGGCCAAGGAGGGCGTGCGCGCCGCCGACGGCTTCCCGATGGAGTTCGGCACGATCTCGGTGTCCGACGGCATCTCGATGGGACACGTCGGCATGCACTACTCGCTGGTCAGCCGCGAGGTCATCGCCGACTCGGTCGAGGTCGTGATGCAGGCCGAGCGGCTCGACGGCAGCGTGCTGCTGGCCGGCTGCGACAAGTCGCTGCCCGGCATGCTGATGGCCGCGGCGCGCCTCGACCTCGCGTCGGTGTTCCTGTACGCGGGGTCGACGCTGCCGGGCAAGCTCGACGGCCGGACCGTCACCGTGATCGACGCGTTCGAGGCCGTCGGGGCGTGCGCCCGGGGCCTGATCACCCGGGAGGAGGTCGACCGGGTCGAGCGCGCGATCTGCCCCGGTGAGGGCGCGTGCGGTGGCATGTACACGGCCAACACGATGGCGTCGGCCGCGGAGGCGCTGGGGATGTCGCTGCCGGGGTCGGCCGCGCCGCCGGCGCCGGACCGTCGCCGGGATTCGTACGCGGTGAAGTCCGGCGAGGCCGTGATCAACCTGATCAAGCGGGGGATCACCGCGCGGCAGATCATGACTCGCGAGGCGTTCGAGAACGCGATCACGGTCGTGCAGGCCCTGGGCGGTTCGACGAACGCGGTGCTGCACCTGATGGCGATCGCCCACGAGGCGCGCGTCGACATCACTCTGGAAGACTTCAACCGCATCGGCCACCGGACCCCGCACCTGGCCGACGTGAAGCCGTTCGGTCAGTACGTGATGACCGACGTTGACGAGATCGGTGGCGTGCCGGTCGTCATGAAGGCGCTGCTCGACGCCGGCCTGCTGCACGGTGACTGCCTGACCGTGACCGGGAAGACGCTGGCCGAGAACCTCGCCGACATCGCGCCGCCGGACCCGGACGGCAAGATCATCCACGCGATGAACAACCCGATCCACCCGGTCGGTGGCATCACCGTGCTGCGCGGCTCGCTGGCCCCGGACGGGGCCGTGCTGAAGTCGGCCGGCATCGAGTACGACGTCTTCGAGGGCACCGCGCGCGTCTTCGACGGCGAGCAGGGCGCGATGGACGCGGTCACGCACAACACGCTGAACAAGGGCGACGTGATCGTGATCCGGAACGAGGGGCCGAAGGGTGGGCCGGGGATGCGCGAGATGCTCGCGGTGACCGGGGCGATCAAGGGTGCCGGCCTCGGCAAGGACGTGCTGCTGCTGACGGACGGCCGCTTCTCGGGCGGGACGACCGGCCCGTGCATCGGGCACGTCGCCCCCGAGGCCGCGCACGGCGGGCCGATCGCGCTGGTGCAGGAGGGCGACCGGATCCGGTTGGATCTGAACGCCCAGACGCTCGACCTGCTGGTGGATGACGCGGAGCTCGAGCGCCGCCGGGCGCAGTGGAAGCCGCTGCCGCCGGCCTACGAGACCGGAGTCCTGGCCAAGTACGCCAAGCTCGTCGGAAGCGCCGCCAACGGCGCCGTCTGCGGTTGAGCCGTAGTACCTGAGAGGGCCGCCCGGCGACGGGCGGCCCTCTTTTGCGCTTGCCACTGAAGTGTACGTGTGTATATGTTGAGGCGACCGGCGGGAGCGACGTACAATTTTTTGTACAAGTCGTATTGCAACGCCGGAGGTCCCTCATGCGCACCATGTCCTACTCCGAGTCACGCGCGCGGTACGCCGAGGTGCTCGACGCCGTGATCAACGACCGAGAGGAAATCGTGATCACCCGCTCTGGGCACGACCCAGTAGTCATCGTCCCCTTGGACGAGTACGAGTCCATGAAGGAAACGCTCTACCTGTTCCGCAACCCCGCCAACGCCCGTCACTTGATCGAGTCGATCGAAGAGCTCGAGGGCGGCGGCGGCATCGTCCGGGACATCATCGAATGAAGCTCGTCTGGAGCACGCGTGCGTGGGACGAGTACGTCTGGTGGCAGTCGCACGACCGGAAGGTCGTCAACCGGATCAACCTGCTCCTGCAGGACATCCTGCGTAACGGCAACGACGGGATCGGTAAGCCCGAGCCGCTGAAGTACGAGCGCCACGGGTACTGGGCTCGCCGAATCACGCTCGAGCATCGACTGGTCTACAAAGTCGTCGACGAGGACGTCCGCATCGCCGAATGCCGCTATCACTACGAGTGACCGACGCGGGGCCGCCCAGCCGGGCAGCGGCCCCGCCGCTCGGCGCGCAGACCACAGAGTGGGATGGGTTTGACGGGGGGTGGGAAGCGGCATAGCGTGACCATCGTGCGATCCACCCTGATTCTCGTACTCAGCTAGCGCGTCGACACCGCACCACATCGACGCGCTCACCCCCCGTGCCGCAGGCACGAGGGGTTTTTTGTTGCCCGAGAACTCGAGACCGCGTCACCGCTACACGAAGAGGCCTGCCATGAATGCACCAGCCACCCCACCGGCCCACGAATCGGTCACGGGTGCCCAGTCGCTCGTCCGCTCGCTCGAGGCGGTCGGCGCCGAGGTGGTCTTCGGTATCCCGGGCGGCACCATTCTCCCCACCTACGACCCGCTCTACGACGCGCAGGGCGTCCGGCACATCCTGACCCGTCACGAGCAGGGCGCGGGCCACGCGGCCGAGGGATACGCGCAGGCCACCGGCAAGGTCGGCGTCTGCATGGCGACGTCCGGCCCGGGCGCGACGAACCTGGTCACCGCGATCGCCGACGCGTACATGGACTCGGTGCCGATCGTCGCGATCACCGGCCAGGTCAGCACCCCGATGATCGGCACGGACGCGTTCCAGGAAGCCGACATCTGCGGCATCACGCTGCCGATCACCAAGCACAACTTCCTGGTCAAGCACCCCGAAGAGATCCCCCAGACGATCGCCGAGGCGTTCCACCTGGCCTCCACCGGTCGCCCCGGCCCGGTCCTGGTCGACGTGCCCAAGGACGTCCAGCAGGCGATGACCCGGTTCACCTGGCCGCCGCAGCTGAACCTGCCCGGCTACCGGCCGACCGTCCACCCGCACGGCAAGCAGGTGCGCGAGGCCGCGCGGCTGCTGACCACGTCGAAGCGCCCGGTGCTCTACGTGGGCGGCGGCGTGCTGAAGGCCCGGGCCTCGGCCGAGCTGAAGGTACTGGCCGAGCTGTCCGGCGCGCCGGTCGTCACGACGCTGATGGCGCGGGGCGCGTTCCCCGACAGCCACCGGCAGAACCTCGGGATGCCGGGCATGCACGGCACCGTCGCCGCGGTGCAGGCGCTGCAGAAGGCCGACCTGATCGTCGCGCTGGGCGCCCGGTTCGACGACCGGGTGACCGGCAACCTCGACAGCTTCGCCCCGCACGCGGTGATCGTCCACGCCGACATCGACCCGGCCGAGATCAGCAAGAACCGCACCGCGGACGTGCCGATCGTCGGCGACGCCCGCGAGGTGATCGCCGAGCTGGTCGTCGCGCTGCAGGCCGAGGCCCAGGCCGGCCACCGCGCCGACCTGGAGCCCTGGTGGGCGCAGTTGAACTCCACCCGTGACCGCTACCCGCTGGGTTACGAGGAGCAGGCCGATGGCACGCTGGCACCCCAGTACGTCATCGAGCGGCTGGGGAAGATCTCCGGACCGGAGACGATCTTCGCCGCGGGTGTCGGCCAGCACCAGATGTGGGCCAGCCAGTTCATCTCGTACGAGAACCCGTACACCTGGCTGAACTCCGGCGGCGCGGGGACGATGGGATACGCCGTCCCCGCCGCCATGGGCGCCAAGGTCGGTAAGCCCGACACCACCGTGTGGGCGATCGACGGCGACGGCTGCTTCCAGATGACCAATCAGGAACTGGCCACCTGCGCCCTGGAGGGCATCCCGATCAAGGTCGCCATCATCAACAACGGCAACCTCGGCATGGTCCGGCAGTGGCAGACGCTGTTCTACGAGCAGCGCTACTCCAACACCGACCTGAAGACCCACAAGCAGCGCGTGCCCGACTTCGTGAAGCTGGCCGACGCGCTCGGCTGCGTCGGACTGCGCTGCGAGACCGCGGGCGACGTCGACGCGACGATCGAGAAGGCGATGGAGATCAACGACCAGCCGGTCGTCGTCGACTTCGTGGTCGGGGCCGACGCGATGGTGTGGCCGATGGTCGCGGCCGGGGCCAGCAACGACGACATCCAGGCCGCCCGTGATGTCCGCCCCGTGTGGGGCGAGGACCAGACCTGATCGAGAGAGACACTGACGATGAGCAAGCACACGCTGTCGGTTCTGGTCGAGAACAAGCCGGGTGTTCTCGCCCGGGTGTCCGGCCTGTTCAGCCGGCGCGGGTTCAACATCCACTCGCTCGCGGTCGGGCCGACCGAGCACCCCGACATCTCCCGGATGACCGTCGTCGTGACGGTGGAGGGGCTGGCCCTCGAACAGGTCACCAAGCAGCTGAACAAGCTGGTCAACGTGATCAAGATCGTCGAGCTCGACACCGCGGTGTCGGTGCAGCGCGAGCTGATGCTGTGCAAGGTCCGCACCGACCCGCAGACCCGTTCGCACGTGCTGGAGACCGTCGAGCTGTTCCGGGCCCACGTGGTGGACGTCTCCACCGACTCGGTGACCGTCGAGGCGACCGGCACCGCGGAGAAGCTCGAGGCGCTCGTCCGGGTGCTCGAGCCGTACGGCATCAAGGAACTGGTGCAGTCCGGAATGGTCGCGATCGGCCGGGGACCCAGGTCGATCGCAGCACCCTCAGTTGCATTGCGTAGCGTCGAACGCAGCGCTTGATCTCACTACGGAAGGACGAAGTACTAGTCATGGCCTCTGAAAACCTCCGCGCCGAGCTCTTCTACGACGACGACGCGGACCTGTCGATCATCCAGGGCCGTAAGGTCGCCGTGCTCGGTTACGGCAGCCAGGGTCACGCCCACGCGCTCAGCCTGCGTGACTCCGGCGTCGACGTCCGCGTCGGCCTGCCGGAGGGCTCCAAGAGCCGCCCGAAGGCGGAGGAGGCCGGTCTGCGCGTCGTCACTCCGGCCGAGGCCAGCGCCGAGGCGGACGTGATCATGGTGCTCGCGCCCGACACCGCGCAGCGCACGATCTACGCGAACGACATCGCCCCGAACCTGAAGGACGGCGACGCGCTGCTGTTCGGGCACGGCTTCAACATCCGGTACGACCTGATCCAGCCGCCGGCGAACATCGACGTCGCGATGATCGCGCCGAAGGGCCCGGGTCACCTCGTGCGTCGGCAGTACGTCGACGGCAAGGGTGTGCCGGTGCTCGTCGCGGTCGAGCAGGACTCGACCGGTAACGCTCTGCAGTTGGCGCTGTCGTACGCGAAGGGCATCGGCGGCACCCGCGCCGGCGCGATCAAGACGACGTTCAAGGAAGAGACCGAGACCGACCTCTTCGGCGAGCAGACGGTCCTCTGCGGTGGCGTGGAGGAGCTGGTGAAGGCCGGGTTCGAGACGCTGACCCAGGCCGGTTACCAGCCGGAGATCGCGTACTTCGAGTGCCTCCACGAGCTGAAGCTGATCGTGGACCTCATGTACGAGGGTGGGATCGCGCGGATGAACTACTCGGTCAGCGACACCGCCGAGTACGGCGGTTACGTGTCCGGGCCGCGGGTCGTCACCGACGAGACCAAGAAGGCCATGAAGCAGGTCCTCACCGAGATCCAGGACGGGACGTTCGCCCGTAACTGGATCGCCGAGGACGACAACGGGCGTCCGAACTTCACCAAGCTCCGCGAGGAGAACGCCGCCGACCCGATCGAGGTCACCGGCAAGAAGCTCCGCGACATGATGTCGTGGGTCGACCGCCCCATCACCGAGACGGCCTGAGCTACCGCTGACGGGGGTGTGGGCGCTCGCCCGCGCCCCCGTTACGTGTTCCGGGCGCGGTGCATCACGATCAGCGTGGCGCCGCCGAGGGCGGTGAGGGCCAGGGCGCCGGCGCCCACCGGGTCCAGGACGCCGTCCACACCCTGGGTGAGGGCGCCCACGGCGGGCCAGCCCGCCACTACCACCGTGCACAGGCTCGCGATCATCAGACGGCGGGGTTCGTCGGGCTCGTCGTAGTAGGCGTACTTCCAGGCGGCCCGGGCGCCGACGGCGCTCAGCGCGGCGAGCACCAGCACGCCCACGACGACGATGCCGAGCGCCAGCGCGTCCCCGATCGTCGACGGCACCGAGCCGGTGAGCAGGAACGCCACCGCGACGGCGGCCCAGCCGAGGGCCAGCGCCCCGCCGAGCAGCCCGGCGACCGCCCATCCCCGGCTACCCGTGGTGCGCTGCTCGCTGTTGGTACTCACAACTGAACCTCCGTCCGGCGATGCCACGTTCCTTAGTATCGGAATGCCGCACTCTCCGCCGGTAAGGACAACGACGTGCCTCAGCCAGTGGTCCTCGTCGCCGAGGAACTCGCACCGTCCGCGCTCGACGTCCTCGCCCGGGACTTCGAGGTCCGCCACGTCGACGGCGCCGACCGCGCCGCGCTGCTCCCGGCCCTGGCCGAAGCGGACGCCGTCCTGGTCCGCAGCGCCACTCAGATCGACGCCGAAGCGCTGGCCGCCGCCCCGAGGCTCAAGGTCGTCGCGCGGGCCGGGGTCGGACTCGACAACGTCGACGTCCCGGCGGCGACGGCCCGGGGCGTCATGGTCGTGAACGCGCCGACGTCGAACATCGTCTCGGCGGCCGAGCAGGCGATCGCGCTGCTGCTGGCCACCGCCCGCAACATCGCCCCGGCCCACGCGGCGCTGCGCGACGGCCGCTGGCAGCGCTCCGAGTTCACCGGCGTCGAGATCTCCGACAAGACGATCGGCATCGTCGGGCTGGGCCGCATCGGCGTGCTGTTCGCCCAGCGCATGGCCGCGTTCGGCACCCGTCTGATCGCCTACGACCCGTACGTCCAGCCCACCAGGGCCGCGCAGATCGGCGTCCGGCTGGTGAGCCTGGAGGAGCTGCTGGCCGACAGCGACTTCATCTCGATCCACCTCCCGAAGACCGCGGAGACCCTCGGGCTGATCGGCGAGAAGGAGCTCCGTCTCGTCAAACCGACCGTCCGCATCGTGAACGCCGCCCGGGGCGGGCTGGTCGACGAACAGGCCCTGTTCAACGCGATCACCGAAGGCCGCGTAGCCGGCGCCGGCCTGGACGTCTACGCGACCGAACCGTGCACCGACTCGCCGCTGTTCGCGCTGGAGAACGTCGTGGCCACCCCGCACCTCGGGGCGTCCACGGTGGAGGCGCAAGACAAGGCCGGGCTCGCCGTCGCGCGGAGCGTCCGACTGGCGCTGAACGGCGAGTTCGTGCCGGACGCCGTGAACGTGCAGGCCGGAGGGGTGGTGGCGGAAGAGGTCCGGCCGTCGCTGCCGCTGGCCGAGAAGCTCGGCCGGGTGTTCACCGCGCTGGCCAGCGGGCTGGCCCGGTCGATCACGGTCGACGTCCGGGGCGACCTCGCCGAGTTCGACGTCAGCGTGCTCGAGCTGGCCGCGCTCAAGGGGGTGTTCGCGGACATCGTCGAGGAGTCGGTGACGTTCGTGAACGCGCCGCTGCTGGCCAAGGAGCGCGGGGTCGAGGTCGGGCTGACGACGGAGTCGGCGAGCCCGGAGTACCGCAACCTGGTGACGGTCTCCGGCGTGCTGGCCGACGGACGCACGCTGCGCGTCTCCGGGACGCTGTCCGGCCAGCGGCGGGTCCAGAAGCTGACGAACATCGACGCGTTCGACATCGACCTGGTCCCGAACGGAAACCTGCTGTTCCTGCAGTACGCCGACCGCCCGGGCGTGGTCGGCACGCTCGGGGTGCTGCTCGGCGACGCCGGCGTCAACATCGCCGGCATGCAGGTGGCCCGCTCGGAGTCGGGTGGCCGCAGCCTGATGGCGCTCGCGGTCGACCAGGCGGTGCCCGGCGACCTGCTCCAGCGGCTCGCAGCCGCGATCGGTGCGCACGACGCCAACACGGTTGACCTCAGCGAAGTCGAGCCCGTCCCGAGCAGCGGGACCGGTGTACCGGAAGATGGGACGCTTCGCTAAGCTCGTCCCCATGACGAACCTGGCGGTCATCGGCGGCGACGGCATCGGTCCGGAGGTGGTGGCCGAGGGCCTGAAGGTCCTGAACGCGGTCCTGCCGGGCGTCGAGACCACCGACTACGACCTGGGTGCCCGCCGCTACCACGCCACCGGCGAGGTGCTGCCCGACTCGGTGCAGAACGAGCTGGCCGGGCACGACGCGATCCTGCTGGGTGCGGTCGGCGACCCGGGCGTGCCGCCGGGCGTCCTCGAGCGGGGGCTGCTGCTCAAGCTGCGGTTCGCGTTCGACCACTACGTCAACCTGCGGCCGGCCCGGCTCTACGAGGGCGTCACCAGCCCGCTGGCCGGTGTGAAGCCCGGTGACATCGACTTCGTCGTCGTCCGCGAGGGCACCGAGGGCCTCTACGTCGGCGCCGGTGGCGTGCTGGCCAAGGGCACTCCGCGCGAGGTCGCGACCGAGGAGAGCCTGAACTCGCGCAGCGGCGTCGAGCGCGTGATCCGGGACGCCTTCAGCCGCGCACAGAGCCGCCCGCGCCGCCACCTCACGCTCGTCCACAAGCAGAACGTGCTGGTCAACGCCGGCAACCTGTGGTCGAGGACGTTCACCGAGGTGGGCAAGGAGTTCCCCGACGTCGTCACCGAGTACCAGCACGTCGACGCGGCGAGCATGTTCTTCGTGACGCAGCCGCAGCGGTTCGACGTGGTCGTCACCGACAACCTGTTCGGGGACATCCTCACCGACATCGCGGCCGCGATCAGCGGCGGCATCGGGCTGGCCGCCAGCGGCAACATCAACCCGACGAAGGAGTACCCGTCGATGTTCGAGCCGGTCCACGGCTCGGCGCCGGACATCACCGGGAAGGGCATCGCCGACCCCACCGCGACGATCCTGTCGGTCGCGCTGCTGCTCGACCACCTGGGCCACACCGACGAGGCCGACAAGGTCGAGGCCGCGGTGGCCGACGACCTGGCCGCGCGCGAACCGGGCGCAGGCGTACGCACCAGCGAGGTAGGCGACCGGATCGCCGCGCGTGTGAGCTAGCCCCGTCGTACCGAAAGACCCGGGCGCCACACGGCGCCCGGGTCTTCGTCGTATCTGACGACGCTCGGTCGGCCGTTCTGGCGCCCGCACCCACCCCCGCCGCTCGAACGGGCGGTAAATTCGGGTGTGGCCCCCTTCGTGGTCAGGCCCACCCCAGCGATGCGGAAGGACCGCCATGAGCAGCACCCTGGACTTCGAGATCATCCCGGCCACGAAGCCCGCCAGCGACGAGGAGCGCGCCGCGCTGATGGCCGACCCCGGCTTCGGCCGGATCTTCACCGACCACATGGTGACGATCCGCTACGCCGAGGGAAAGGGCTGGTACGACGCCCGGCTCGAGCCGTACGGGCCGATCAGCCTCGACCCGGCCACGTCCGCGCTCCACTACGGCCAGGAGATCTTCGAGGGCCTCAAGGTCTACCGGCACCCCGACGGCTCGCTCGGGCTGTTCCGGCCGGAGCAGAACGCCCGCCGGTTCAACCGCTCGGCGGCCCGGCTCGCGATGCCCGAGATCCCCGAGGAGCTGTTCCTCGAGTCGATCCGGCTGCTCGTCGAGCGCGACCAGAACTGGGTGCCGAGCGCCCCGGAGACCAGCCTCTACCTGCGGCCGTTCATGTTCGCGACCGACCCGTACCTGGGCGTCCGCCCGGCCCTGGAGTACCTGTACGTGCTGATCGCGTCCCCGGTCGGCGCGTACTTCCCGCGCGGGGTCCAGCCGGTGAGCGTCTGGCTGTCGACCGACTACACCCGGGCCGCGCCCGGTGGCACCGGCGAGGCCAAGTGCGCTGGCAACTACGCGGCCAGCCTCGTCGCCCAGGCCCAGGCGGCCGCGCAGGGCTGTGACCAGGTGGTCTGGCTCGACGCGACCGAGCACAAGTACATCGAAGAGATGGGCGGGATGAACCTGTACTTCGTCTTCGAGGGCACGACGCTGGTCACCCCGGAGCTGAACGGGTCGCTGCTGCCCGGCGTCACCCGGGACAGCATCCTGCAACTGGCGCAGGAGCTGGGCCTGGAGACCGACGTGCGGAAGATCTCCACCGACGAGTGGCGGGAGTCCGCGGCCAGCGGCCGGATGACCGAGGCGTTCGCCTGCGGCACGGCCGCGGTGATCACGCCGGTCGGGACGGTCAAGGGCACCGACGGCGAGTTCGCGGTCGCCGACGGCGGGCCCGGCGAGGTGACGATGAAGCTGCGCAGCGCGCTGCTCGACATCCAGCACGGCCGGGTGAACGACACCCACGGGTGGATCACGACCCTCTGATGCAGGCGCGCCCGGATCTCACCGGCTCGTTCGGGATGTGCGCCTCCACGCACTGGCTGGCTTCGGCGTCCGGGCAGGCTGTGCTCGAACGTGGGGGCAACGCGTTCGACGCGGCCGTGGCGGCGGCGTTCGTCCTGCATGTCGTCGAGCCGCACCTGAACGGGCCGGGCGGCGATCTCGTCGCGCTCGTCGCCCCGGCCGGACGAGCCCCGAAGACCCTGGCCGGGCAGGGGCCGGCCCCGGCCGCGGCCACGATCGAGCACTTCGGGCGGCTCGGCCTCGACCTCGTGCCGGGCGCCGGGGCCCTGGCCGCGGCCGTGCCCGGAGCGGTGGACGCCTGGCTGGTCCTACTGCGTGACCACGGCACCTGGGAGGTGCCGGAGGTGCTCGAATTCGCCGAGCACTACGCGTCGAAGGGGCACGCGCTGCTGCCGGCCGAGGTGGCGACGATCGCCGGTGCGGCGGACCTGTTCCGGGATCATTGGCCGAGCTCAGCGGCGTTATGGCTGCCCGGCGGCCGGGTGCCCGGCGTCGGCGAGGTGCTCCGCAACCCGGCCTGGGCCCGCACCCTCGCCCGCCTCTCCGACGCCGCCCGCGGGCCCGGCGCGGTCGGCCGCGAGGCGCGCATCGACGCGGTACGGCGCCAATGGCGGGCCGGGTTCGTCGCGGCCGCGATCTGTGAATCGGTGACCACGCCGCACCGGCACTCGTCCGGAGGCGACTTCGCCGGGGTGCTGTGCCTCGACGACTTCGCCTCCTGGGAGCCCGGCTACGAGGAACCCGTCCGCGGCTCGTTCCGGGGCCACGAGGTGCTCAAGGCCGGCCCCTGGTCGCAAGGTCCGGTGCTGCTCCAGACGCTGGCGATCCTCGACGGTTTCACCGACGTCGAACTCGACCTCGGTACGCCGGGAGGCGTCCACCGGGTGCTGGAGGCGCTGAAGCTGGCGCTGGCCGACCGCGATGTCTACTACGGCGAGGACGCCGACCTCGGAGAGCTGCTGAGCCCGGCCTACGCCGCACAGCGGCGGACGCTGATCGGCGAGCGGGCCTCGGCCGAGTTCCGACCCGGCGGAGCGTCGACCTACCGGCCACCGCTCCTCGAGGGAGAACGGATCCTCGACCGCACCACCGGCGAGCCCACCGTGCGCGGCGACACGTGTCACCTCGACGTGGTCGACCGCTGGGGCAACGTGATCTCGGCGACGCCGTCCGGCGGGTGGCTGCAGTCCTCGCCGACGATCCCGGAGCTCGGGTTCGCGCTCGGCACCCGCCTGCAGATGAGCTGGCTCGACGCGAAGAGTCCCTCCGCACTGCGCCCCGGGAAACGGCCCCGCACCACGCTCACCCCCTCGCTGCTGGTCAAGGACGGCGAGGTCGTCAGCGCGTTCGGCACCCCCGGTGGCGACCAGCAGGACCAGTGGCAGGCGGCCTACGTCGTGCGCGTGCTGGCCGGCGGCCTGACCCCGCAGCAGGCGATCGAGGCCCCGGCGTTCCACACGACGAGCTTTCCCGGCAGCTTCTGGCCGCGCTGGTGGACGCCGGGCGGCGCAGTGGTCGAAGACCGGATGACCGGCATCGACGAACTCGAGGCCCGGGGCCACGTCGTCACCCGGGCCGGCGACTGGACGCTCGGGCGGCTCTCGTCGGTGAGCCGTGACCCGGCGACCGGCCGGCTGGGTGCCGCCGCCAACCCGCGCGGCGCGCAAGGCTACGCGGTGGGTCGCTAGGACCGTCTACCCTCCGTTTCGTGGCACAACAGACTCCGGCCTCGGCACTGATCGACGCGATCGCCGCGCGGAACGCCGACGAGCGGTCGGACCAGCTCATCGAGATCCTCGTCGACACGTTCCACCCGCTGATCGAGGCCGCGCCGGCCGCGTTCCGCACGAAGTTCCGGAAGATGGCGGCCGACCCGTTCGCGTTCTACCGGGGCAGCGCCTGCATCTTCTACGCCGACGTCACCGACCCGCGGATCGACGTCGAGGACCCGTGGACCGACGAGCGCACCCGTCGGGTCTGGATCCAGGGCGACCTGCACTGCCAGAACTTCGGCACGTACATGGACAGCTCCGGCGTCCTGGTCTTCGACGTCAACGACTACGACGAGGCCTACGTCGGTCACTACACCTGGGACCTGCAGCGTCTGGCGGCCAGCCTCGCTCTGCTCGGCTTCGGTAAAGCGTTGTCGGACGCCACGATCGAGCGCATGATCCGCACGGTGTCGGACGCCTACCTGCGCACGGTCCGACGCTTCGCCGAGCACACCGGGGACGAGGAGTTCCGGCTGACGCTGGACAGCGCGACCGGCGTGCTCCGGGACGTGCTGCTCGACTCGCGCATGCAGACCCGGATCGCGCTGCTGCAGCGCACGACGACGATCCGCGAAGCCGACCGGGTGTTCCGGGAGGGCCCGGGCGTGCGGCTGCTCGACGACTCCGAGAAAGCGAAGGTGGAGAAGGCGTTCCGGAAGTACCTGGAGACGATCCCCGAGGGGAAGCGGAAAGACGTCCAGAGCTACGTCGTCAAGGACGTGGTCGGGCGGTCCGGGTTCGGCATCGGCTCGGCCGGGCTGCCCGCGTACAACCTGCTGGTCGAGGGCGCGACGCAGGCGCTGGAGAACGACGTCGTGCTGTCGATGAAGCAGGGCAACGTGGCCGCGCCGAGCCGGGTCGTGCCCGACCCCGACATCAAGAGCTACTTCGAGCACCACGGGCACCGCACGGTGGTGTCGCAGCGGGCACTGCAGGCGCACGCCGACCCATGGCTCGGGTGGACCGAGATCGACGGCGTCGGCCAGGTCGTGCAGGAGCTCTCGCCGTACGAGAACGACATCGACTGGTCGGACGTCAACGAGCCGGACGACATCATGCCGTTGCTCGACCAGCTCGGGCAGGCCGTGGCCAAGGTGCACTGCGTGTCCGACGCCGACAGCGAGCAGAGCCTGGTGAAGTTCCAGACCGAGGACGCGATCGTGGCCGCGGTGGGCGACCGGGACGAGGAGTTCGCGGCCGATCTGGTGGCGTTCGGGCTCGGCTACGCCCGCCAGGTCCGCGACGACCACCGCCACTTCGTCGACGCGTTCCGCAACGGCCGGATCCCAGGTGTCGACGGGGGCTGAGCCGGCGGAGGAACTCGCCCGGGTGCTGTTCCGGCCGGTCCGGGACGGGAACCCGTTCGAGGTGACCGTCGAGCGGCTGGCCACCGCCATCCGGCTGGGTGCGGTCACCGACCGGCTTCCTCCGGAGCGGGAGCTCGCCGCGATGCTCGGGGTCAGCCGGATGACGCTGCGCGACGCGCTGGGAGCGCTGGCCGACGCGGGCTTCGTGACGTCCCGGCGGGGGCGGGGCGGCGGCACGTTCGTGCGTCACCGGCCGCCGCCGGAGGACGATGCCGAGACCGTCGCCCGGTCGATGGGGGAGTCGCTCACCCATGCACTGGACTACCGCCGGATCATCGAGCCGGGAGCGGCGGCGCTGGCGGCTTCGTGCGCCGACGTTCAGGGGCTGCGCGGTTACCTGGCCGACATCTCGGCCGCTCCCGACGACGCGGCCCGGCGGCGGGCCGACTCGCGCTTCCACCTCGCGATCGCCAGCGTCACCGGCAACGCCCCGCTGATCGCCGCGGTCGCCGACGTCCAGGCCCGGCTCTCCGGGTTGCTGGAGCTGATCCCGGTGTTGCGCTCGAACATCGCCCACTCCGACGCCCAGCACGCCGAGATCGTCGCCGCGATCGGGCGCGGCGACGGGGCGGCCGCGGAGAGGCACATGCGCGAGCACTGCGACGCCACGGCGGCCCTGCTGCGCGGCTTCCTGCGTTGACCCCGCCTGCGGTGGTTCGCCGCATAGCGTAAATAAAAGGTCTGAGCGGAGACCATTGCGCGGCGGCGCCACACGATCTACGTTGCGCAGCAACGTACGAAAACCGGAGGTGGGCATGGCGGGCCGGTTGGACCTGGAGCAGCTCCGAATTGAGATCGCCGACGGAACCATCGACACGGTGGTCCTCGGGTTCACCGACATGCAGGGCCGACTGCAGGGGAAGCGGCTCTCCGCCGAGTACTTCCTGTCCGACGTCGTCGGGCACGCGGCCGAGGGCTGCAACTACCTCCTCGCGGTCGACGTCGAGATGAACACCGTCGACGGCTACGCGATGAGCTCGTGGTCCACCGGCTACGGCGACTTCGTGCTCCAGCCCGACTTCTCGACGCTGCACCGCATCCCGTGGCACCCCGGCAGCGTCGGCGTGCTCGCCGACCTGGAGTGGCTCGACGGGACGCCGGTCGTCGCGTCGCCCCGGCAGATCCTGCGGAAGCAGGCCGACCGGCTGGCCGAGCGCGGCTGGAAGGCGTACGCGGGCACCGAGCTCGAGTTCGTCGTCTACAAGGACTCGTACGAGGAGGCCTGGAACGCCGGCTACCGGAACCTGACCCCGGCGAACCAGTACAACGTCGACTACTCGCTGCTCGGCACGGCCCGGATCGAGCCGTTACTGCGCCGGATCCGGCTCGCGATGACCGGCGCCGGCCTCACCGTCGAGTCGGCCAAGGGCGAGTGCAACCCCGGGCAGCACGAGATCGCGTTCCTGTACGACGAGGTCACCGCGGCCTGCGACCACCACGTCATCTACAAGAACGGCGCCAAGGAGATCGCGGCCCAGGACGGCGTGAGCCTTACGTTCATGGCCAAGGTGAACGAGCGCGAGGGCAACTCGTGCCACATCCACATGTCGGTGCGGGGCACCGACGGTTCTCCGGTCTTCGCGGACTCCCCGGCGGTGTTCGACCAGTTCCTGGCCGGGCAGCTGAAGTACCTGCGCGAGCTGACGCTGCTGTTCGCGCCGAACATCAACTCGTACAAGCGCTACGCGGACGGGTCGTTCGCGCCGACCGCGATCGCCTGGGGGCACGACAACCGGACGTGCGCGCTGCGGGTGGTCGGGCACGGGTCCGGGCTGCGGTTCGAGAACCGGGTGCCGGGCGCGGACGTCAACCCGTACCTGGCGTCGGCGGCGATGATCGTGGCCGGGCTGGCCGGCGTCGAGGAGGAGCTGGAACTCGAGCCGGAGCTGGTCGGCAACGCCTACACCTCGGACGCCCCGCGGGTGCCCACCACGCTGCGGGCCGCCCGGGAGGCGTTCGCGTCGTCGTCCCTGGCCCGCACCGCGTTCGGCAACGACGTCGTCGACCACTACCTGAACGCGGCCGACGTCGAGCTGAAGGCCTTCGACGCGGCCGTCACCGACTGGGAGCTGCGCCGCGGCTTCGAGCGCCTCTGATCGCTGGAGAACACCTTTGAGCACCAACACGTTGGACGCCGTCGGCGCCCACGACGTGATCAACCCGGCGACCGCGGAGGTCGTCGCCACGGTCTCGCTGGCGTCGGTCGCCGAGACCGACGACGCGGTCGCGAAGGCGCGGGCCGCCTACCCGGCCTGGCGGGACGTCTCCCCGGCCGACCGGGCGCGGCTGCTGCGCCGGTTCGCGTCCGTCGTCGACTCGCATCTGGAGGAGCTGGCTTCGCTGGAGGTGCGCAACGCGGGGCACCCGATCGGCTCGGCGCGCTGGGAGGCCGGGAACGTCCGGGACGTCCTCGAGTATTACGCGGCCGCGCCGGAGCGGAACTTCGGGAAGCAGATCCCGGTGGCCGGTGGCGTCGACATCACGTTCCACGAGCCGCTCGGTGTGGTCGGCATCATCGTGCCGTGGAACTTCCCGATGCCGATCGCGGGCTGGGGGTTCGCGCCGGCGCTGGCGGCCGGGAACACGGTCGTTCTGAAGCCGGCCGAGCTGACGCCGCTGACCGCGGTTCGTCTCGCGGCGCTGGCGCTCGAGGCCGGGATCCCGGAGGGCGTCTTCACGGTGCTGCCCGGGGCCGGGCGGGTCGTGGGTGAGCGGCTCCTGTCGCATCCCGACGTGGCGAAGATCGTGTTCACCGGGTCGACTGCCGTCGGGCAGCACGTCATGGAGAAGTGCGCGGCCACGGTCAAGCGGGTGACGCTGGAGCTCGGTGGGAAGTCGGCGAACATCGTGTTCGCGGATTCGGACCTGGAACGCGCGGCCGCGGCCGCCCCGGGCGGGGTGTTCGACAACGCGGGTCAGGACTGCTGCGCGCGGTCGCGGATCCTGGTCGAGCGGTCGGTGTTCGACCGGTTCCTCTCGTTGCTGGAGCCGGCCGTGAAAGCCGTGCGGGTGGGCGACCCGACGGCCGCCGACACCGAGATGGGGCCGCTGATCAGTGCCGGCCAGCGCGACCGGGTCGCCGGGTTCGTGTCGTCGGCCTCGGTGGCGTTCGCCGGCGAGGCGCCGTCCGGCCCGGGGTTCTGGTTCCCGCCGACCGTCGTGCTGCCCTCCGGTCCTTCCGACCGGATCGTGACCGAGGAGGTCTTCGGCCCGGTCGTCGCGGTGCTCCCGTTCGACGACGAGGCGGACGCGGTGCGGATGGCGAACGACACGCTCTACGGGCTGTCCGGGTCGATCTGGACGCGGGACGTCGGGCGGGCGCTGCGGGTCGCGCGCGGTGTCGAGGCGGGCAACCTGAGCGTCAACTCTCACTCCTCGGTGCGGTACTCCACGCCGTTCGGGGGGTTCAAGCGCTCCGGTCTGGGGCGCGAGCTCGGCCCGGACGCGCTGTCGGCGTTCACCGAGGTCAAGAACGTGTTCATCGCAACGGAGGACTAGATGGATCGGCTGGCTGACCGGGTGGCGATCGTCACCGGCGGGGGGAGCGGTATCGGGCTGGCGACCGTGCGCCGGTTCGCGTCCGAGGGGGCGCGGGTCGTCGTCGCGGACGTGGACGACGTGGCCGGAAAGGCGGCGGCGTCCGAGGCCGGCGGGATCTTCGTGCGCACCGATGTGACGTCGTCGGACGACGTGGACGCGATGGTGGCGGCGGCCGTCGACACGTACGGGCGGTTGGACATCGCGTTCAACAACGCGGGGATCTCGCCGCCGGACGACGACTCGATCCTGAGCACCGGCCTGGAGGCCTGGCGTCGGGTGCAGGAGGTCAACCTGACCTCGGTGTACCTGTGCTGCAAGGCGCAGATTCCGGTGATGCAGCGCCAGGGCAAGGGGTCGATCATCAACACCGCGTCGTTCGTGGCGCGGATGGGGGCGGCGACGTCGCAGATCTCGTACACCGCGTCGAAGGGCGGGGTGCTGGCGATGTCGCGGGAGCTCGGCGTGCAGTTCGCGCGCGAGGGGATCCGGGTGAACGCGCTGTCTCCCGGGCCGGTCGATACGCCGTTGCTGCGTGAGCTGTTCGCGTCGGACCCGGAACGGGCGGCGCGGCGGATGGTGCACATCCCGATGGGTCGCTTCGCCGACGCGACCGAGATCGCCGCCGCGGTGGCGTTCCTGGCCAGCGACGATTCGAGCTTCATCACCGCCAGTGAGTTCCTGGTAGACGGCGGAATCAGCGGAGCCTACGTCACGCCCCTCTAGGGATACAGCCGGTCGACGTCAATAGTCATCGGAAACGGCCGCTCGAGCACCAACTTACGACGCTCGACGGCCGTTTCCACGTAGTAGCCGGCCGCGGCGTCGAGCTCGAAGGCATGCACTACGGCCTCGCCCCGGTCTTCCTCGATGCGCCAGTAGTGGGGAATGCCGGCCCGGGCATATTTGAGGTGTTTGGCCACCCGGTCGCGGTGCTCGGAGTCCGGCGATACGATCTCGACGACCAGAGGTACTTCTGTGGGCAGATACCACGTCCGCTGGGGCCCGAGCACGGCCGAAGGTGCGACAGCGACCAGATCGGGCTCGGGCCGGCTCTTTCCGCCCAATCGAACCGTCATCTCGGTGCGAATCCGCCACCCCTCCGGTGCGGACCCGTCGAGGGCAGCGGCCAGTCGCCACATCACCGCCGAATGAAAGTCCCGCTGGGGGGCCATCACGATAAGTACTCCGTCGAGTACTTCACAGCGGCCGACCTCCTCGGGCACGCGGTCCAGGTCGTCCGCGGTCCATGCGCCCTGAGGAATGTGCATCAGACTCGAAATCGCCTCGGCGCTCATTGCGCCTCCCTCCGGCGGCGTTTCGTCCCCATCAGTCATGCACGCCACTGTGCCTGATCTCGGGGACCCGACGCCATGACCGTAGCACTCGTGTGTACGTTGGTGTCAGTGGCGTCGGGTCCCGCTTTCACGTCGAGCGCTGGTAGGCGCGGAAGGCGGCGGAGGCGGCTACCGCCATGGCCAGAGCCAGCCCCGCCAACTGCAGGGCGTCACGCCCCACCAACCCCCAATCCGGCGCCACCGACAACGCCGACCGACTCCCTTCGGCAGCCCAGTTCAACGGATTCCACGCCGCCGCCCGAGCCACCCACCCCGGCAACAACGACGGCGCCAGCATCACCGACGACAGGAACGACAACGGCAGCGTCAGGAACTGCGACAGCCCGATCAGCGCGTCCTGCGACCGCAACAGCAGCGCCAACGCGTCCGACAACCCGGTGAACGCGGCGGTCAGCAACACCGCCAGCCCGATCGTCACCGGCACCCCCACGAACCCGGAGTACCGCACCCCGGCGAGCCAGGCCGCCCCGAACACGATCGCCCCGAGGATCACCATCGAGATCCCCTGATACGCGATCGACGCCCCCACGATCGCCCCCCGCCGGGTCGGCGACGCGAGCGTCCGATCCATCACCCCCCGATCGATGTCCTGGATGAACGACGTCCCGGCCCAGGTCGCGGTCAGCATCGCGGTCATCGCCACGACCCCGGGCGTCAGGAACTCCAGGTACGAGCCCTCGAACCCGGGCAGCTTCCCGATCGCGGTGAACACCGAACCGAACAACAGCAGCCAGATCAACGGCTGCACCAGCGAGAACGCCAGATAGACCGGCTGGCGGCCGAGCGTCCGCACAGCCCGGACGGTGAGCAACCCGGTCTGGGTCAGCGCGAGGGTCATGCCGCCGCCTCCTGGTACGCGCGGCCGGCGTACCGCAGGTACACGTCGTCGAGCGACGCGTGCGCGACGCTCGCGGCGACCGTCGGGACGCCCGCGTTCCGGAGCTCGAGGAGGACACGCGCGCCGTCGCGGGCCTGAGCCCGCAGCCGGAGCCCGTCGCGCCGGACGTGCACCACGTCCGGCAGGGCCTCCAGCACGCGGGCGGCCCGGCCACCGTCCTCGGCCGACCGCAGGTCGATCTGCACGGTGTCCCCACCCAGGTCGGCCTTGAGCGCCTCCGGCGCTCCCTCGGCCACGGCCTGACCGCGGTCGACGATCAGGAGGTGATCGGCCATCTGGTCGGCCTCGTCGAGATAATGCGTGGTGAGGACGACGGTGAGCCCGGTGGTGCGGGTCAGCGTCGACACCGTGGCCCAGAGCTGGGTCCGCGCCTCGGGGTCCAGCCCGGTGGTCGGCTCGTCGAGGAACAGCACCTCCGGTGCGTGCACCAGGCCCATGGCGACGTCGAGCTTGCGCTGCATTCCGCCCGACCACCGCCCGGCCTGCCGGTCGGCGGGCTCCTCGAGGTCGAACGTGGCCAGCAGCTCGCGGGCCCGGGCCGCCGCGGCCCGCCGGGGGATGCCCCGGAGCCGCGCGGTGAGCACCAGGTTCTCCCGCCCGGTCGCGATCGGGTCGAAGCCCGGCCGCTGGGAGACGTAGCCGATCGCGGCCCGGACCGCGGCCGGTCGGCGCAGCACGTCGAAGCCGGCCACCTCGGCGGTGCCGCCGTCGGGACGGCTGAGCGTGCTGAGAATCTTGACGGTGGTGGACTTGCCTGCGCCGTTCGGGCCCAGCAGCGCGAAGACGGTGCCGGCCGGCACCTCCAGGCTGAGGCCCTTCAGCGCCTGGACGCGTCCGTAGGACTTGGTCAGGTCGGTGGCACGGATGACGGTCATGTCGATCCTCCAGGGACGCCGAGCCGGCGACGGATACCCTGAAGTTGCGACCCTCGGGATCGTCGCCCGCTCAGCGAGAGCGAAACGGGTTCGGTTCGGGGATTCGGGACGGCCCTCGGCCCGGCGTTGGCGCGCCGAGTTCGGGGGCCGTCCGCTCAGCGGCTCTCCGGTGGCCTCACCTCCGGCGGGCCGGTGAAGACGACCGGGAACTCGGCCGCGAGCTTCGCGTCGACCTCCTCGGGCGAGAGCCCGGACGCACGCAGCTCGTGAATCCGGCGCCAGCCGTCGAGGCCGCTCAGCGTGCCGTCCTCGATGTCGCGCAGCAGGCCGGTGACGAACCGGATCTCGGCGTCGCGGACCGCGGCCTCGTACTCGCTCTCGAGCATGAAGATGCGGGGGAACCCGGCGACCGCCTCCTGGATCGCCGCCGCCGACCGCGCGGCCATCGTCAGCGAGGCCAGGCGGAGCCGGAGCAGGCGGATCGCGTCGTCGACCGGCAGGGCGCCGAGCAGCGACAACCCGGCCTCGAACTGCGTGAACTCCTTGACCGGGCGGCTGATCAGCTCGCTCAGCCAGTCTTCGACCTCGCGCTGGCCGGCGTCGGTGATCGCGTAGACCGTGCGCTCGGGGCGACGGCCCTCGCGGGTCGTCTCCAGGGCCTCGATCAGCCCGTGCCGGGCCAGCGACTCGACGACCGAGTACAGCGACCCGTAATTGAGCTTGATGCTCTCGTCCTTGCGCCGCTCGCGCAGGTTCGACGAGATCTCGTACGGGTGCATCGGACGCTCCTGCAGCAGCGTCAACGCGGCCAGCGCGAGCGGATTGGAGACCCGTCGCCGCGCCATGCGATCACCTCCGAGGGCGAATACTCGACTCAGAGTACTCGGCACCGCAAGAGGTCCAGCATGTGGACGTGAGGTCCCAGGAACGGCCTCGATGTGTCAGTATCGGCTCATGACTGGGTTCTGCATTACCAGCTAGCGCGTCAGCTCGTCGCTGACGCGCAGACCTCCCACGCTTCGGTGGGGGGTCTTTTTTGTGGCCCCGCACAGGCCCCGGAACCCTGCTGAGGAAAGGTCTTCGACATGCTGGATGACACGTTCCACGTCTTCGACACCACGTTGCGGGACGGGGGCCAGCGCGAGGGCATTTCGTACTCCGCCACCGACAAGATCGCCGTGGCCCGGCTGTTGGACGACGTCGGGGTCGGGTTCATCGAGGGTGGCTGGCCGGGCGCGTTGCCGACCGACACGGAGTTCTTCGCCCGGGCCGCGGCCGGCGAGCTCGCGCTGAAGAACGCGCAGCTGGTGGCGTTCGGCGCGACGCGCAAGGCCGGCGTACGCGTGCAGGACGACAAGCAGGTCGCCGCCCTGCTGGCCGCGCAGACCCCCGTCGTCTGCCTGGTCGCGAAGTCCGACGTCCGGCACGTCACCGACGCGCTCCGGACGACGTACGAGGAGAACCTGGCGATGGTGCGTGACACCGTCGCGTACCTGGTCGGCGAGGGCCGCCGGGTGTTCCTCGACTGCGAGCACTTCTTCGACGGCTACGCCCACGACCGGGACTACGGGGTCCGGGTGCTGGCCAGCGCCTTCGAGGCCGGGGCCGACGTCGGCGTGCTGTGCGACACCAACGGCGGGATGCTGCCGATGGGCGTCGGGCGGGTGGTCTCCGAGGTCATCGAGCGCACCGGGTTCCGCGTCGGCATGCACGCCCAGGACGACACGGCCTGCGCGGTCGCCAACACGCTGGCCGCGGTCGAGGCCGGCGCCACCCACGTGCAGGGCACCGCGAACGGCTACGGCGAGCGGGCCGGCAACGCCGACCTGTTCGCGGTCATCGGAGGCCTGGTGACGAAGATGAACCGCCAGGTGGTCCCCGAGGAGTGCCTGCCCGAGCTCGTCCGGGTCTCGCACGCGATCGCCGAGATCGCCAACATCGCGCCCGACACCCACCAGCCCTACGTCGGGGCCAGCGCGTTTGCGCACAAGGCCGGCCTGCACGCCAGCGCGATCAAGGTGTCGCCCGAGCTCTACAACCACATGGAGCCGGCGGTCGTCGGCAACGACATGCGCATCCTCGTCACCGAGATGGCCGGTCGGGCGTCGATCGAGCTGAAGGCCAAGGAGCTGGGCATCGACCTCACCGACGAGCCCGAGGCCGTCGGGCGGGTCGTCGCCAAGGTGAAGGAGCTGGAGGCCGGGGGCTCGAGTTTCGAGGCCGCCGACGCGTCGTTCGAGCTGCTGGTCCGGTCGGAGCTCGAGGGCGAGAACGGCCCGACGTTCTTCCGGCTCGAGTCGTACCGGGTGCTGGTCGAGCAGCACGACGGTGGCGAGGCGATCAGCGAGGCGACCGTGAAGCTCGCGGTCGACGGCGAGCGGGTCATCGCGACCGCCGAGGGCAACGGCCCGGTGAGCGCGCTCGACCGTGCGCTGCGCCAGGCGCTGACGACGTTCTACCCGTCGCTGGCCGACGTCGAGCTGGCCGACTACAAGGTCCGCATCCTCGACGGCCGGTTCGGCACCGACGCGGTGACCCGGGTGCTCATCGACACCACCGACCACAAGGGCGAATGGACCACGGTGGGCGTGCACGGCAACGTGATCGAGGCGTCCTGGCGGGCGCTGATCGACGCGCTCAACTACGGCCTGCGCCGCGCCGGAGCGGCCACCCTGGTGTGACCGGCGAGCCGCCGAGGCGTCAGGCCAGGCCGGGCGCCTCGGCGGGCAGCCCCACCGACCGGGCCACCTCGAGCAGCCGCTTGTCGTAGGTGACCAGGCAGTCGAGCGCCGGGCCGAGGACCTGCGCGCTCGCGATGTGGATGGCGTCGAGGGTGCGGACTCGGGCCGGTAGGCGAGCGGCCCGGTCTCGGACGCGGGCGGTGACCTCCACCTCGGTGTACTCGGTAGTGAGGGTGCGCATCGCCGAGGGGAAGTCGCCGATCCGGTCCAGCGCCCGCACGGTCTCGACGAACCCGACCGTGCTCGTTCCCTGCGGCCGGTGGGGTCTGAGGCCGAGGAAGTGCCGGAGCTCGGCGGCGTACGTCCGCTCGGCGATCAGCGTGACGAGCGCGCTGGAATCCAGATAGATCACCGATCCTCTTCCTCGCGAGCGGCGAGCAGGATGTCGAGCGGCTCGACGCCGGGCGGGACCTCGAAGGTGGTGATCTGGTCGATGTCGCTCGTCGACATGGACCCGAGCCGGAGGGTGCCGTCGGCGATCAGCGACGCGTAGCGGTCGTGATGCCAACCGTCGCCGGGAACGAGGATCGCGATCACGTTGCCGTGACGCGTCACCTCGATGGTTTCGCCCTTTTCGGCCCGGGCGAACATCGCGCTGGGATTGTGGGAGAACTCGCGGATCGAGACAGTGCTCATGACTGGGCCTCCGATCGCTGTACTTACATCGGAGCGATTGTACCCACATCGGCGGCGTGCGCGCAGACGTCGAGGAGGGCTGTGCGTAGCCGGGCGCCGCGCTCGGCGAAGCCTCGCTGGGTGGCGGCGTACTCCGCGCGGCCCTCGGGCGTCTCGATTCGGACCGGTTCGTAGCCGAGCGCGGCGAAGTCGTACGGGCTCGCCCGCATGTCCAGCTCACGGACGTTCTTGGCCAGCCGGAAACACTCGAGAACCAGGCTCGACGGCGTGAGCGGCGAGAGTTTGTAGGCCCACTTGTAGAGGTCCATCGTCGCGTGCAGACACCCGGGTTGTTCGAGCTGGACCTGCGTCTCGCGCGACGGCTGCAGCACGTTCAGCGGGCGGGCCGGCGACGTGAAGAACCGGAACGCGTCGAAGTGGCTGCAGCGGACCCCGCGCCCCTCGACGACGGCGTCGGTGGCCGCGCCGCCCAGCCGCAGCGGCCACTCGTGCCGGGTCTCCGGCGACCGGTACACCATCGCCCACTCGTGCAGCCCGAAGCAGCCGAGCTGGGCCGGGCGCGACGCGGTGGCCGTCAACAGGCTCCGGACGAAATCCACGGTGGCCGAACGGCGCGCCAGGAAGGCGTCCAGATCAAGCACGACGCCGCCCTCGACGGCGGTGTACCCAGCCTCCGGGGGAGCATCCTGGAGCACCACCCCGGCGCCGGGGTGCCACCGGCGCAGCTGACCGGGGCGGAACGAGTAGTACTCGAAGAGGAAGTCCTCGACCGGGTGCTTGCGTCCGCGGCGGCGGCGCTCCAGGTGGTCGCGCAGCAGCGCGTCGACCGCCGTCTCGTGGGCAGCGCGCAGCGCGCTCCACTCCTCGCGCGCCAGAAACCTCACGTGCCCGAGGGTACGGCCGTGCTGTCGCGGACGACCAAGCTCGTCGCGAGCTCGATGCTGGTCGAGTCGAGCGCCTCGCCCGCCACCAGGCGCAGCAGGGTCCTGGCCGCGGTCGCGCCCATCTCGTGCAGGGGCTGGCGCACGGTGGTGAGCCCGGGCGCGGTCCAGGACGCGAAGTTCAGGTCGTCGAACCCGACCACCGACAGGTCGTCGGGAACGGTCCGGCCGGACTTCCTCGCGGCCTCGTAGACGCCCATCGCGTGCATGTCGCTGCCGGCGAAGATGGCCGTCGGCGGGTCGTCGTCCTCGAGCAGCGAGCGCGCGGCCCGGAACCCGCCGTCGTGGTAGAAGTTGCCGTATCGCAGCAGCCCACGCGGGGCCACCAGATCGGCCGCGTCGAACGCGGCCCGGTAGCCGGCGATCCGCGCCCGGGTGCAGGCGAGCTGCTCGGGCCCGCCGATGACCGCGATCCGCCGGTGCCCGAGCTGCAGCAGGTGCTCGGTGGCCGAGTAGGCCCCGGAGAAGTTCGTGGCTCCGACCGACGGGACGTCCGGCGGCGGTTGGGAGACCCCGTCGATGACGACGATCGGCGTGCCGTGGCGCCGCAGCTGCTCGCGCTGGGCGTCGTCCAGGTCCGACAGCACCAGGATCGCGCCCTGGGAACCGCGGGCCAGCAGCGACTCCAGCCAGCGACGGGTCAGCGCGGCCCGGCTGTGCACGGCCGAGATCACCAGCCCGATGCCGGCCGACTCGACGACCTCCTCGATGCCGGTGAGCAGCGCCAGGCCCCAGGGGGTGTCGAGGTCGTTGATCACCAGGTCGAGCAGGTCGCCCGAGCGCTGGTGGTGGGCGGCCCGCCGACGGCGGTACCCGCGCTCGTCCAGCAGCCGCTGGACGCGCCGACGGGTGTCCTCGGCGACGTCGGTGTGGCCGTTGAGCACTTTGGAGACGGTGGATACCGAGACGGCGGCGGTCCGCGCGATCTCCGCAATAGTCGTACGACCGGTCATGCGGGCAGCGTAGGGCCGAAACTTTTCGAAACTAAGTCAACGTTATGAGATCGTGATTTGCGGTTTGCTTGACCTGTGAAAGCGCTTCCCCTAATTTCCTCGCACCTCAGCCCGCTCGAAACCTTTCGAACCCAATGACGTGGGGAAGGACAGGTGCGGAACATGCGCCGACGCGCGCTTCTCGCCGCAGTCACCGGCATCGCACTCGCATTAACCGCTGCTTGTGGCAGCTCCGGACCGGGTGACACCAAGTCCGGTGAAGTTCATGTCTGGTCCCTGCAGGACGCCGGTCTGACGCCGGTCGTCAAGGCATCGATCACCCGCTACAACAAGGACGGCGACAACAAAGCGTCGCTGTCCACGTACATCAACGACGCGTACAAGCAGAAGATCCAGGTCGCGATGGGCTCGCCCAACGCGCCGGACGTCTTCTACAACTGGGGCGGCGGAAACCTCAAGCAGTTCGTCGACGCCAACCAGGTCGCGCCGCTCGACGACGCGCTGGCGAAGAAGCCCGAGGTCAAGGACGCGTTCCTGCCCGCGGTGCTGAAGACCGCGAACCTCGACGGGAAGCAGTACGGCCTCCCGATGACCGGTACCCAGCCGGTGATCTTCTTCTACAACAAGAAGGTCTTCACCGCGGCCGGCGCGCAGCCGCCGAAGACCTACGACGACTTCCTCAAGCTCGTCGACCTGTTCAAGTCGAAGAAGGTCACGCCGATCGCGCTGCCCGGCTCCCAGGGCTGGACCGAGCTGATGTACGCCGAGTACTTCCTCGACCGCATCGGCGGCCCGGAGAAGTTCGACGCGATCCAGAAGGACCCGGCGGCCTGGAAGGACCCCGACGTCGTCAAGGCACTGCAGATGTGCCAGGACCTCGCCAAGAAGGGCGCCTTCGGCACGAACTTCGCGTCGATCAACTACGACAACGCCGGCGCGGGCAAGCTGCTCGCCACCGGTAAGTCGGCGATGTTCCTGATGGGCACCTGGGAGTACCCGACCCAGCTGACCAACAACCCGGACTTCGCCAAGAAGG
This sequence comes from Cryptosporangium phraense, assembly GCF_006912135.1. NCBI lineage: Bacteria > Bacillati > Actinomycetota > Actinomycetes > Cryptosporangiales > Cryptosporangiaceae > Cryptosporangium > Cryptosporangium phraense. The sequence goes on from NZ_VIRS01000009.1 coordinate 148,596, forward strand.
ACCTGGGCTGGTTCCAGTTCCCGTCGATCGCCGGTGGCAAGGGTCAGCCGGGCAACCTGGTCGGCAACCCGAGCAACTACTTCTCGGTGAACGGGAACTCGAAGAACAAGGACGCGGCGATCGACTACCTGATCAACACGGTGTCGTCCGACGGCTACATCGACGACCTGATCAAGAGCGGTGCGGTCCCGGCGACCAAGAACGCCGAGTCCAAGCTGGCCGGTAAGCCGAACGCCGAGTTCAACGGCGACGTCTTCAAGATGGTCTCGACCGCGCCGTCGTTCGCGCAGTCGTGGGACCAGGCGATCGCGCCGGACATCGCCAAGGAGCTGCTGACCAACCTGCAGAAGCTGTTCCTCCAGCAGATCACCCCACAGGCCTTCGTCGACGACATGGCCAAGCGCAAGTGAGCAGTGTTGCCGCAAAGGAGCGGCCCGGATTCGTCTGGGCCGCTCCCGCGGCACTCTTCTTCGCACTGTTCGGCGTGGTGCCGATCGTCGTCGTGATCTACCTGTCGGGGACGAAGTGGAACGGGCTCGGCACCCCGCAGTGGGTGGGGTCGGCGAACTGGTCCGCACTGCTCGACGACGGCGAGTTCCTCCCCGCGCTACGCACGACGATCCTGCTCACGGTCGGCACCTGGCTCGTGCAGACGCCGCTGGCGCTGCTGCTGGGCGTCTGGTCGGCCGGGCAGCAGCGGTTCCGCGCGGTGCTCTCGACCGTGTTCTTCCTGCCGTTGCTGCTCTCGACGGCGGCGATCGCGCTGGTGTTCGTCTGCCTGCTCGACCCGAACTTCGGGTTGGCGGCGACGTGGGGCAAGTTCCTCGGCGTCCCGGACGGCAACTTCCTGGGCGACTCGGGACGGGCCCTGCCCACCGTGATCTTCGTGCTGGCCTGGCAGTTCGTACCGTTCCACACGCTGCTGTACCAAGCCGCGACCCGGCAGATCCCGACCCAGCTGTACGAGGCCGCCCAGCTCGACGGGGCCGACACCGTGCGGCAGTTCTTCTCGATCACGCTCCCGCAGCTGCGGAACACGATCGTCGCGTCCTCGGTGATGATGCTGGTCGGCTCGGTCACGTACTTCGAGTCGGTGCTGCTGCTGACCAACGGTGGCCCGGGCACCGCGACCCAGGTCGTGCCGCTGGAGATGTACAAGGACGGCTTCATCGCGTTCGACATGGGCTACGCGAGCGTGCTCGCGGTGCTGCTCGTGATCATCGGCACGATCCTCTCGATCGTCGTCGTGCGAGCGACCGGTTACCACCGGATGACGAGTGACCGGGAGGGCCTGTGAGTACCTCAGTTCTGTCCCGCCCGAAGACGGAGACCGCGTCCTCGCCGCCGCCCCGCCGCCGGCGCCGGTTCCGGGCCAACGTCCCGGCCGGGATCGCCGCGAGTTTCTGGTTCCTGATCGTCGCGGTGCCGCTGTACTTCATCGTGGTGACCAGCGTCCGCACCCAGGACGCGTACGTCGCCGACGGGCCGCTCGACCTGCCGACGAAGTTCACGCTGCACAACTACGCGAACGTGCTCGACCTCGGGTTCGGGACGTTCCTGCGCAACAGCGTCATCGCCGCCGCGGCGACGGTGATCGTGACGCTCGGGCTCGCGCTGCCGGCCTCGTACGCGATCGTGCGCGGACAGAGCCGGTGGGTGCGCAACGCGTTCAACCTGTTCCTGCTCGGGCTGGCGATCCCGGCGCAGGCGGTGATCATCCCGATCTTCCTGATCATCACCCGCCTGCACCTCTACGACAGCCTCACCGCGATCATCCTGCCCACCGCGGCGTTCTCGCTGCCGATGGCCGTGCTGGTGCTGACCAGCGCACTGCGGGACGTGCCGAACGAGTTGTACGAGGCGATGACCGTCGACGGAGCCAGCCCGGCGGTGCTGTTCCGGCGGCTGGTGCTGCCGCTGTCGCGGCCGGCGCTGGCCAGCGTCGGCATCTTCTCCGGCCTGAACGCCTGGAACGGCTTCCTGTTCCCGCTGGTGCTCACCCAGAGCGAGAGCCAGCGGGTGCTCCCGCTCGGCCTCTGGAACTTCCAGAGCCAGTACGGCACCGATGTTCCGGGCCTGCTCGCGGCCGTCGTGCTGTCCGCGCTCCCGGTTCTGGCCCTCTACCTGTTCGGCCGACGCCAGCTACTCAGCGGCCTGGCCGCCGGATTCGGCAAATAAGGATCTCCATGGCAATCGAAGTCGCTGCCCCGCCGACCGTCATCACCAACCCGGTCCTCACCGGCTTCTACCCGGACCCCTCGATCCTCCGCGTCGGAGACGACTACTACGTCGCCACCTCGACGTTCGAGTGGTTCCCGGGTGTGACGCTGCACCACTCGCGCGACCTCGTGCACTGGCGCTCGCTGGGCGGGGCACTGGACCGGGAGGAACTACTCGAGCTGCGGGGCGTCCGGGACTCGGGAGGGGTCTGGGCGCCCTGCTTGTCGTACGTGGACGGGCTGTTCCACCTCGTCTACTCGAACGTCGGCACGTACGGTGGCGGGTTCTGGGACACGCCCAACTACCTGACGACGGCCCCGGACATCACCGGTCCGTGGTCGGCGCCGGTGCGCCTGCACTCGCTCGGCTTCGACGCGTCGATGTTCCACGACGACGACGGCCGCAGCTGGATGCTGAGCATGATCGCCGACCACCGGCCGGGCCGGGAGGCGTTCGCGGGCATCGCGCTGCAGGAGTACGACCGGTCGGCCGCGGCCCTGGTCGGCGAGCCGGTGAACATCTTCACCGGCACCTCGGCCGGGCTGGTCGAGGCGCCGCACCTCTACCGGCACGACGGCTGGTACTACCTGGTCACGGCCGAGGGCGGCACGTTCTGGAAGCACCAGGTGACGGTCGCGCGCTCCCGCACGATCGAGGGTCCCTACGAGGCCGACCCGGAGGGAGCGATGCTCAGCTCCTGGGGCGATCCGACGCTCACCCTGCAGCGGGCCGGTCACGGGTCGCTCGTCGCGACCCCCGAGGGGGAGTGGTACCTGGCCCACCTCGTCGGACGGCCGATCACCGAGCGCGGCCGATGCATTCTGGGACGCGAGACCGCGCTGCAGCGCGTCGAATGGAGTGCCGACGGGTGGCCGCGCGTGCCCGGCGGCGTGCCGCTCGACTCGGTGGTCGCGCCGAGGCTGGAGCCGCACCCCTGGCCGGCCGAGCCGGAGTGCGACGAGTTCGACGGGTCCGTCCTCGGCCCGCAGTGGAGCACGCTGCGCCGGCCGCCGTCGGACGACTGGCTGCAGCTGTCCGACGGCCGGCTGCGGTTGATCGGCGGCGAGTCGCCGGTGTCGCTGCGCGGATCCAGCCTGGTCGGACGCCGGGTGCAGCACTCGACGAGCGCGTTCGAGACCCGGGTCACGTCGACGCCGGGCAGCTACAACCAGATGTCCGGGATCGCCGCGTACTACAACACGCTCAACTGGATCTACGCCCGGCTGACCCATCACGACGGCCTGGGGACGGTCGTCGACGTACTGGCGTCCAACCGGGGGCGTCTGCTGCAGGCGTCGGCGCCGGTACCGGTCACCGACCCGGGTGCCGGCGTGACGCTCCGGGCCGAGCTGGACGGGGCCGGCCTGCGGTTCGGGTACGCGATCGACGGCGGAGAGCTGCGCTGGTGGCCGGAGACGCACGACGCCAGCGTGCTCTCGGACGAGTACGCGCTGGAGATGCTCGACTCGGTCGAGCGGGTGCAGGGCTTCACCGGGGCGTTCTTCGTGCTGTGGGCCCAGGACCTGACCGGTGGCGGTCTGCCGGCCGATTTCGCGTACGCGTCGTACGAAGCTCGCTGAAAGGTTTCCAGGCCCGCGCCGGCCCGGGGTGCTACCGCCATGCCTCCGGGCCGGTCGCGATCGTCGCTGCGGCAGTGGTGCCCCGCCGTGGCGCGCGCAGGGCCCCGACCCAGGCGGTGGGTCGGGGCCGCTGCAAAAATCGGCGCGCCTACTCGGGGTTAGGGTTGCGGCAACAACGACCCGAGGAGTTCAACCGTGCGCATCGCGCTCTTCGCTCACCCCGGCGGCCGGGCCTTCGGCGCTGTGGAGGGGCCGGCCGGAACCGACGATCCGGAAGCGCTGACGATCGCCGAGCTCGAAGGGGTGCCGTTCAGCGGCATCCGCTACACCGGCGAGCGCTGGGCGCTGGCCGACGTCGAACTCCTGCCGCCGATCCTGCCGAGCAAGGTCGTCGGCGTCGGGCGCAACTACGCCGCCCACGCCAGCGAGCTCGGCAACGAGGTCCCGTCCGCGCCGCTGCTGTTCCTCAAGCCGCCGACGTCGATCATCGGCCCGGGCGCCCCGATCCGGCTGCCGATCGACTCCAAGCAGGTCGAGCACGAGGCCGAGCTGGCGATCGTGATCGGCGGCCGCGGCGCCCGCCAGGTCTCCCGCGAGGACGCGCTCAAGTCGATCTTCGGCTACACCTGCGCCAACGACGTCACCGCGCGCGACCAGCAGCGCTCCGACGTCCAGTTCACCCGGGCCAAGGGCTACGACTCGTTCTGCCCGCTGGGCCCGTGGATCGAGACCGATTTCGACTACGCCGACGCCGGGGTGCAGGCGCTCGTCAACGACGTCGTCAAGCAGGACGGCCGCACGAAGGACATGATCTTCGACGTGCCGACGCTGGTCTCGTACGTCTCGCACGTCATGACGCTGCTGCCCGGCGACGTGATCCTCACCGGCACGCCGGCCGGCGTCGGCCCGATCGTCGCCGGTGACGCGGTCAGCGTCCGCATCGAGGGCCTGGGCACCCTCACCAACCCCGTCGCCAACCGCGCATGAAGGGAACATCCGTGTCCCGCGATCCGTCCGTCCGGGTCCGATTCTGTCCGTCGCCGACCGGCAACCCGCACGTCGGACTGGTCCGGACCTGCCTGTTCAACTGGGCCTACGCCCGGCACCACGGCGGGACGTTCGTCTTCCGGATCGAAGACACCGACGCCGCCCGCGACTCCCAGGAGTCGTACCAGCAGCTGCTGGACTCGCTGCGCTGGCTCGGCCTGGACTGGGACGAGGGTCCGGAGGTCGGGGGCTCGTACGGTCCCTATCGCCAGTCCGAGCGCCGTTCGATCTACGTCGACGTCGTCTCGAAGCTGCAGGAGGCCGGCTATCTCTACGAGTCGTTCTCGTCGGCGGAGGAGATCGAGGCGCGGCACCGCGCAGCGGGCCGCGACCCGAAGCTCGGGTACGACAACCACGACCGGTCGCTGACCGAGGCTCAGAAGGAGGCGTTCCGCGCCGACGGTCGTTCTCCGGTGCTGCGGTTCCGCATGCCCGACGACTCGATCGGCTGGACCGACCTGGTGCGCGGCGACGTCGTGTTCGCCCCCGGCACGGTGCCCGACTACGTCGTCGTGCGCGGTAACGGCGACCCGCTGTACCCGCTGGTCAACCCGGTCGACGACGCGATGATGCGGATCACCCACGTCCTCCGGGGCGAGGACCTGCTGCCGAGCACCCCGCGTCAGATCGCGCTGCACCGCGCGCTGATCGACGTCGGCGTCTCCGAGCGGGTGCCGGAGTTCGGCCACCTGCCGTACGTGATGGGGGAGGGCAACAAGAAGCTCTCCAAGCGCGATCCCCAGGCGAACCTGCTGCACTACCGGGACGCCGGCTACCTCCCCGAGGGCCTGCTGAACTACCTCGCGCTGCTCGGCTGGTCGATCGCCGAGGACCGCGACATCTTCACGCTGCGCGAGATGGCCGAGGCGTTCGACGTCCGCCGGGTGAGCCCGAACCCGGCCCGCTTCGACGCGAAGAAGTGCGAGGCGATCAACGCGGCGCACCTTCGTCTGCTGGCGCCCGACGACTTCGCCTCGCGGCTGGTGCCGTTCCTGGCCGGAGCGGGGTTGGTGGCGTCGGAGCCGACGCCGTCCGAGCAGAAGTTGCTCACCGCGGCTGCGCCGCTGGTGCAGGAGCGGATGCCGGTGCTCGGTCAGGCTCCCGGGATGCTCGGGTTCCTGTTCGTGAAAGACATCACTGTCGACGACGACGTGCAGGCGAAGGTCCTGGGAGCCGACGCCGGGCCGATTCTGGACGCTACGGTTTCGGCCCTCTCCGGGCTGGCGTCGTGGACCGCGGCGGACATCGAAGGGGCCCTGAAGGGTGCCCTGGTGGACGGGCTGGGGTTGAAGCCGAGGAAGGCGTTTGCGCCGGTCCGGGCGGCTATCACGGGCCGGACGGTGTCGCCGCCGCTCTACGAGTCGATGGAGCTGCTGGGGTCGGAGCGGTCGCTCGCCCGGCTCCGGGCCGCGCGCGAACTCGTCGCCGCCTGAACGCCGCCCGAGGGGTGGGCCGGGGCCGATTTGGGACCGGCCCGCATCCTCGGCTAGAGTTACTGACGTTGCGAGCGGATGACAGCCAAGCAGACGCGAGCAGCGCCATTGGGGTATGGGGTAATTGGCAGCCCGACGGTTTCTGGTTCCGTTAGTCTAGGTTCGAGTCCTGGTACCCCAGCTCAGCAGCGTTCGGACCGTCCCGAACGTTGTCCTAGGGCCCCGTCGTCTAGCGGCCTAGGACGCCGCCCTCTCAAGGCGGTAGCGCCGGTTCGAATCCGGTCGGGGCTACGCAGTACGAAGGGCAGGTCGCCGAGCGACCTGCCCTTCGTCGTTGCCGGCGCGTGGTTCGAGGCCCGGCGCTGATCCAGATCGCGGTCGGGGCCCCGCGGAGACATCGCTCCGGCGTGGGGCTGGGTAGCCCGCATGACGGGCTCGACGGATGGTGCTGGCGGGGCTGACGGAAGAGCACTCGTTCGAGGTTCGTGAGGCGGTGCCGTCGTCGACTTCGGGCGGGACTCGGGGGCGGTCGTGACACCGAAGTTGAGCATCGAGGGCAGGACTCATTCGAGCGGGTGGTCCTCGACTTGGAGGGCCGGCTCCGGGCGCGGTCACGGGAATCGGGCCGGCTCCGGGAGCACGGTCCCGGTGGCGGCAGCGCCCGGCGGCTGCTCGCCCGGGGCGGGCAACGGTGGGCGCGAACCTTGGCCGATGCGCGGTTCTTGTTGGCCGCGATGCTGGTCGAGCAACGGTGGGCAGCTTCGCTGGACCGATGGGTCCGCCGAGCGGGACAGCAACTCCGGGATGGCCGGGTGCCCGGCGCGCGGCGGTCGCCGACTGCGGCTGAAACCCGATTGCCGGCACGCCTCGGTGGTGGTTCGGGCGATCGAACGGCTCGACCGGGCGGGCCTCTTCGCTCGGCAGCGGCCAGCGGCGCAGCGCTTTCCAATGGGCCCAGGGCTTTCCGGTGCCCCGGAACAGGCATGGGGATCACTCGCCTCGGTGCTGAGGGGTCCGCGTGTCGTTTCGTGACACGCCGGGCGAATAGGGGTCGATTCGCCCCAGGTGGAGTTTCCTGCCCCGTCCGGCTCGCTGACATCAACTGTGTCCGATTCATCCTGTTAAATGGGCCATGACAGAGCCATGTACAGGTTTGAGCAAGGCCGTCCGGCCGGCCCGATTGTGGACAGGTAGGTGTTGATATGAAGCCCAGGTTCCGACGTCTCGCATATGCAGGCGCTGCGACCGTGGGAGCGGGGGTCGTCGCATTCGTTCTGGCGGGAGGGCCGACCGCGAACGCGGACGAGTGCTCCTCCACCCGAACGGCTCTCGCTGCCGAATGCACGACGGCGGCCCAGGCGGCCGCGCTGGTGGGGCGGCCGGGCGCTCCGCTCGCGGCCACGCCGAACGAGGCCAGCCCACCGGCCGAGGAGTCCGGAGCCAACCCCGTGCAGCCGGGATCGTCGACCGGCCCCGAGGTGCCCGAGACGCCGGGCGAGGAGTCGGGAGCCAACCCGGTGCAGCCGCAGGCGTCCACGCCGCCGGAGGTGCCGGAGACCACCCCGCCGGAGGAGACCGGCACGCAGCCGGTGACGCCGGAGTCGCCGTCGTCCTCGCCGAGCGAGACGCCGGGTGAGGAGAGCGGGAACCAGCCGCAGGTCCCCAGCAGCTCGCCGCCGGCCGGCCCGACCGGAGGAGAGAACCAGCCGCAGCTGCCGGTCACCGGCCGCAAGGACGGCGCCGCCCTGGGCGCCATCGGCGGCGCGACCGTCCTAGCCGGCGCCGGCCTGGTAGCGGCCGCCCGCCGCCGTCGCCGCACAAACTGACCCGCACGAACTGAACCGCACGAACTCACCCGCACGTACGACGAAGGGCCTCGGCGAAGCCGAGGCCCTTCGTCTTCCCAACAACGGTGGTGCCACCTAGCGCGTCCAGGGCGGCGCTGGCAGTCGAGCGCGCCGACGCCGTGGCATCAGCGAAGCGCCATAAGGAGGCGCGCTCGCCTGCCAGCGTCGTTCTGGACGCGCTCGGCCTTAAAGTCCCGACAACCGTTGGCCGGCGCGGATGACTTGTACCGCGTGACGTTCGCCCGGACGGCGGCCCAGGCGCTCGATCGGCCCCGAGATCGAGATCGCCGCGATCACCCGCCCCTGACGATCACGCACCGGCGCCGACACCGACGCCACCCCCGGCTCGCGCTCCGCGACACTCGACGCCCACCCGCGACGCCGCACTTCGGCCAGCGTCCGCCCGGAAAACCGGCACCGGGGCAGCAAGGGAAGCACCGACTCCGGCGGCTCCCAGGCGAGCAGCACCTGCGCGCCGGACCCGGCGGTGATCGGCAGCGCGGTACCGACCGGCACCGTGTCACGTAGGCCGCTCGACCGCTCGGCCGCGGCCACGCAGATCCGCTCGTCGGCCCTCCGCAGGTAGAGCTGTGTGCTCTCGCCGGTCGCGTCCCGCAGCTGCGAGAGCACCGGGGCGGCCGCGGTCAGCAACGCGTCCGGCGCCGCGTTCGCCAGCTCCGCGAGCCGCGGGCCCGGACGCCAGCGCCCGGCCTCGTCGCGCACCAGCAACCGGTGCGCCTCGAGGGCCTGCGCGAGCCGGTGCGCGGTCGCGCGGGGCAGGCCGGACCGCTCGACGAGCTCGGCCAGGCTGGCGCCGTCGACGGTGGCCTCGAGGATTGCCACGGCCTTGTCGAGTACCCCGACACCGCTGATAGTCTGTCCCACAAGACGAAACTACCATCCCACATCGCAGGAAGTCATGAGGTTGGGAGCCTGACATGGGCCGAACGCTTGCGGAGAAAGTCTGGGACGCACACGTCGTGCGTTCGCAGCCGGGCGAACCGGATCTGCTCTACATCGACCTGCACCTCGTCCACGAGGTGACCAGCCCGCAGGCGTTCGAGGGTCTTCGCCTCGCCGGCCGGCCGGTCCGCCGCCCGGACCTCACGATCGCAACCGAGGACCACAACGTCCCGACGGTCGACATCGACAAGCCGATCGCCGACCCGGTGAGCCGCACCCAGGTCGAGACGTTGCGGAAGAACTGCGCCGAGTTCGGCGTCCGGCTGCACCCGATGGGCGACGCCAGCCAGGGCATCGTCCACGTCATCGGCCCGCAGTTGGGCCTGACCCAGCCGGGCATGACCGTCGTCTGCGGCGACAGCCACACGTCGACGCACGGCGCTTTCGGGGCGCTGGCGTTCGGCATCGGCACCAGCGAGGTCGAGCACGTGCTGGCGACCCAGACGCTGCCGCTGCGCCCGTTCAAGACGATGGCCATCAACGTCAAGGGCAGCCTGAACGAGGGCGTGACGCCGAAGGACATCATCCTCGCGGTGATCGCCAAGATCGGCACCGGCGGCGGCCAGGGCCACGTCCTGGAGTACCGGGGCGAGGCGATCCGGAACCTCTCGATGGAGGGCCGGATGACGATCTGCAACATGTCGATCGAGGCCGGCGCCCGCGCGGGCATGATCGCGCCCGACGAGACCACGTTCGCCTACCTGAAGGGCCGCGACCACGCGCCCCAGGGTCAGGACTGGGACGCCGCGGTCGAGTACTGGAACAGCCTCCCCACCGACGAGGACGCCACGTTCGACGTCGAGGTGGAGATCGACGCCGACGCGCTCACGCCGTTCGTCACCTGGGGGACGAACCCCGGCCAGGGGCTGCCGCTGGGCGAGAACGTGCCCGACCCGGCCGCGATCACCGACCCGGTCGCCCGCACCGCGGCCGAGCGCGCGCTCGAGTACATGGGCCTCACCGCGGGCACTCCGCTGCGCGACATCACGGTCGACACGGTCTTCCTCGGTTCCTGCACGAACGGCCGCATCGAAGACCTCCGGGCCGCGGCCAAGGTCCTCGACGGGCGGCACGTCGCCAACGGCGTCCGCATGCTGGTCGTACCGGGGTCGATGCAGGTGAAGCAGCAGGCCGAGGCCGAAGGCCTGGACAAGGTCTTCAACGAGGCCGGCGCGGAGTGGCGGCAGGCCGGTTGTTCGATGTGCCTGGGCATGAACCCGGACACGCTCTCGCCCGGCGAGCGCTCCGCCTCCACCTCCAACCGCAACTTCGAGGGACGCCAGGGCAAGGGCGGTCGCACCCACCTGGTGTCGCCGCTGGTGGCCGCCGCGACCGCGATCACCGGGCACCTGAGCGCGCCCGCTGACCTGCCGCCGACGAGGAGCTGAGAAGAACGATGGAGCAATTCACCACGCACACCGGCACCGCGGTGCCGCTGCGCCGGTCCAACGTCGACACGGACCAGATCATCCCGGCGGTCTACCTGAAGCGGGTCACCCGCACCGGTTTCGAGGACGGATTGTTCTCGGCCTGGCGCGCTGACCCCGATTTCGTGCTCAATCAGCCCCAATACGCGAACGCGACCGTGCTGGTCGCGGGCCCGGAGTTCGGTACCGGATCCTCGCGTGAGCACGCGGTGTGGGCGTTGATGGACTACGGCTTCAAGGTCGTGATCTCGCCCCGGTTCGCCGATATCTTCCGGGGGAACTCGCTCAAAGCCGGTCTGTTGACCGTCGTTCTCCCGGAAGAGACCGTCGAGTCGCTCTGGAAGACGATCGAGGCCGATCCGACGACCCCGGTGACCGTCGATCTGGAAGCCAAGCAGGTGCGAGTCGGCGACCGCGTCGAGGAATTCGAGTTCGACGACTACAGCCGTTGGCGGCTGCTCGAAGGACTCGACGACATCGGCCTCACACTGCGGCACGCGGATGCCGTCGATGCCTTCGAAGAGAAGCGTCCGGCCTGGTTGCCGCGCACGCTGACGTCGGCGAAGTAAGGCCTTCAACCGGTTCGACACGGCCGGAATCCGTTGTTCGCAACGGATTCCGGCCGAATCTTTTTCGACGGCGAACAGCGCTTCTCACGCGTAAATCAGCTCCCAACCGCCCGAAACCGTTACGACACAACGAAATTCGTCCCTCAATGGTCATTGTGCATTCTCGAAAGCGGGCCTAACGTTCGCGCCGAGGCGTCCGGCCTGCGCGCATTCGTCCTAGGATGCGCACTTCGAGGGGGAACTAGTGAACAAGACCGAACTGATCGAGACGCTCGTGCAGCGCCTCGGCGACCGTCGTTCCGCGACCGCGGCCCTCGACGGCGTGATCGAGGAGATCCAGCGGGCGGTCGCCCGTGGCGACCGAGTAGCGATCACCGGCTTCGGGACTTTCGAGAAGCGGGTGCGGAACGCGCGGACCGCGCGCAACCCCCGTACCGGTGAGACCGTGAAGGTCAAGAAGACTTTCACCCCGGCGTTCAAGGCCGGGCAGGGCTTCAAGGACATCGTGACCGGCACCAAGAAGATGACGAAGGCGCCGGTGGCTCCGGCCGCGTCGGCGGGGTCCACCGGGTCGACCGCGGTCTCCGGCTCGACGTCCGCTCCGGTCGCGGCCGCGACCCGCAGCACCGGCACCACCGCCCGCGCCACCGCGACCCGCAGCACCACGGCCGCCCGCAACGGCGCGGCCCGTCCGGCGTCGGCCCGGACGACCGCCACCCGCTCGGTCAACGGCACCCCGACCCGCGCGACCAAGGCGACCGCGACCGCCACGAAGGCGGCCCCGGCCAAGACCGCGACGCGATCGACGGCCACGAAGTCGACGGCGAAGGCCACCGCCACCAAGGCTCCGGCCCGCACCGCGACGAAGACGACGGCCGCGAAGGCGACGGCGGCCAAGTCGACCGCCACCAAGGCCACCGCCGCGAAGTCCACCGCCGCGAAGTCCACCGCGGCGAAGTCGACCGCCACCAAGGCGACGGCCGCCAAGTCCACCGCGACGAAGGCGTCCGCGGCCAAGGCGACGACCGCGCGCGCGAACACCGCGGCCAAGAGCGCCGCGACCAGGGCGACCGCGGCCAAGACCACCGCGACCAAGGCGGCGGCCAAGACCACCGCGGCCAAGGCCACGGCGGCCAAGTCCACGGCGGCCAAGGCGACCGCGGCCAAGTCGACCGCGGCCAAGGCCACCGCCACCGCCACCAAGGCCACGGCCAAGTCCACGCCGGCCAAGGCCACGAAGACGAGCCCCGCCGCCGCACCGGCGAAGACCGCGACCGCCAAGGCCGCCGCGCCGAAGGCGACCAGCAAGAAGGCGAAGCCGGCCGGCAAGAAGAAGAAGTAATTCGCGGAATCCGACCGGGACACCCGGGCGCGCGACCTTCGAGACGTCGCGGGGAAGCGACGTTTCCGGTCGCGCGAGCCGGGATCTACGACGAACCGGGGTTCACACCCCGGTTCGTCGTTTTCAGCTCTCCGGACGAATCGACGCCAGGTAATCGGCGCGCACGAGCCGCTCGCCGGCGAAATGCAGCGCCCAGATGCTGCCTTTCCGGCTACGCAGATCGCCGTCGCGATGGGCGGCCGGATTGGCGTCGACCACCGCGTCGTCGATCTCGGCGAGCTCGGAGACCACGCCGGGAATGAGCCCGCCCTGGCTGCACACCGCGGTCACCCCGCCCTTGAGCGCGAGCTCGCGGATCCGGGCGACGACCACCGACGAGTCGTCCCAGAACGCCTCCTCGTCGAACACCGGGTCGGTGACGACGTCGAGGCCCAGAACGGCCGCGAGCGGCTCGATCGTCTGGCGGCAGCGGACCTTGTCGGCCGAGTGCACGCGCTCCGGCGAGAACCAGGGCAGCAGCTCGCCCAGCCAGACCGCCTGGGCCTGCCCGCTGGGCTCCAGCGGACGCTCGGCGTCGGGCCCGGTCCAGGTCTTCTTGTCGCCGGCCTTCGCGTGCCGCACCAGCAGCACCGAACCGGTGATCGGGGGTAGCGCGGCGAACGCGCGGATCACGGTCGCGTCGTGTTCGTGCGTCACCCGCTCGACCGCCTGCGACGGGCTCATCCACTCCAGGCCGTCGACCTCGTCGTTGCGGGCGAACTCACCGCCGGCGGCCCGCATGGCCCAGTAGTCGACGACCTTCGGCACCACGGCCGGGCCGTCGTGCTGACCCCGCGGCGACACCAGGTACGACGTCGACGGCAGCCGCGGGCCGACGACCGGCTGCAGCCCGGTCTCCTCGATCACCTCGCGGCAGGCCGCGGCCAGCACGTGCTCGTTGCCGTCGAGCTTGCCCTTCGGCAGCGACCAGTCGTCGTACCGCGGCCGGTGCACGAGCACCAGTTCGAGCCCGCCCGGCGCCGTCCGCCAGACGACGCCCCCCGCCGCGCGGATCTCCGTACTCATCGCAACCAGGACGTGAGTTTCGGCCGGTCGGTGCGTTCCCAGACCGGCGGGAAGTGGACGCGTGACTCGCGCACCGCCGCCCGCTCGCGCTCGATCAGCCGGCCGCAGGTGAGCACCACGTCGGTGTCGTCCGGATGGGCGGTCGCGATGTCGTGCCACTCGTCGGCGGCGATCGCGGCGTCCTGGTGCTCGCCGAGCACCTCCTGGACCTCCGCGCAGGCCTTGGCCAGCCGGGTCGCGGGCGCCCCGACCGCGGGAGCGACGGCCTCGGCCGCGTAGCGGGCGCGCTTGGCCCGGATCCGCGCGTTGTGCCAGGTCTCGTCCGGGTCGTCGAGCGTCAGCTTGCCCGCCTTGGACGCGAGCTTGTCCCAGACCACCTCGACCATCGACGGCAGCACCCAGACCGCACGCTGCTCGGCCAGGTCGTGGGTCTGGGGGGTGCGCACGGTGTCGATCAACAGGTCAAGCAGGGCCGGATAGCGGTCCGAACTCAATGCGGCGTCCAGATTCTCCAGCGCCCGACGCTGGCGGGTCTCGAGGATCGCGTCGATCCGTCGGATGGCCGTCTCGTCCACGGGCGCGAGTGGGTCGGTGTCAGCCGTCGACCGTAGCCGGGCCCGCAGGACTTCGGCGTCCCGGGGGCCGCCCAGGGCCGCGGCCAGCCACTTCAGTTCGGCGTCGAGCGGCGCCGCCCAGTCCGGGTCGACCAGCGGGCCGAACGTCCGGAGGTCGCTGCGCATCCGTCGGCACGCGACGCGCGCCTGGTGCACCGCGTCCTTCTCGTTCCGGCGCACGCGGACGTCGTAGTCGAGCAGCCGTCGGGCGGACCGGCGCATCACGAACGCGATCGCGTCGGCGGCCGAGGACTTCGGGGTGAGCTCACCGGCGACCGGCAGGTCGGGCGGTGCGGTGGCCCGGCGGCCGAGCGCACGCACCAGCTTCGGCGTCGTCGCGCCACCGGCGGCGCCGGCCGCGGCGAGCGCCTCGGCCGTCTTGCCCATCACGACGTCCGCGCCGCCGCGCGAGGACTTCCGCTCGACCTCGAGCTCGCGGAACGTCGTGCGGACGCCGGAGGAGTCGGCGAGCAGCCCGCGGCCCTCGGACACCTCGACGGTGTCGTCGACCAGCTCGGCCAGCGTGCCCTTCTTGTCGCGGATCAGGTACCGGTCGCGGTCGGTGCGCAGCGTCGCCACCGCGACCAGCGGCTCGGTGCGGACCCAGGCGGTGACCAGGCTGGTCAGCTCCAGCGGGGGAGTGTCGGCCGGGCCGTCGACCGCGATCTCCTCGCGGACGGTCGCCCCGGCCGCGGTGGCCCCCTTGGGCAGCTTCAGGTGCCAGGGCGGCCCGTCTTCCCCGGTGCGGTGGCGCAGCGTGATCCCGAGGCGCGCCAGGCGAAGGTCGGCGGTGTCGTAGTAAACGGCGGTGAGGGTCTGGCGACCCTGGGGCTCCACCCGGTGCCCGTCGCCGAGTGCCGCCGTCAGGTCCGGAAGGACGAAACGACCGTGGACGCCGAACTTCAGCTCTTCTTCGCGCAATGGAATCCGTTCCCGTCAGCCGATGATCCGGGTCAGCAGAGTTTCCTGGACGTCACGCAGCGGGCGGTCGGGCGTCCCCTGGCGGCGGGTCCAGGCGCCGTCGGGCCCGAGGTCGAAGCCGGCGGCCGACGCGGCCAGCGACGTGTCGAGCGTCGACCGGAGCATGCGCCTGGCCTGGTCGTCGGAGACCCGCACCATCGCCTCGACGCGCCGGTCGAGGTTGCGGTGCATCATGTCGGCCGAGCCGATCCAGAACTCCTCGGCCTCGGTGCCGGGAGCGCCGTTGCCGAACCGGATGACCCGGGAGTGCTCGAGGAACCGGCCCAGGATCGACCGGACCCGGATGTTCTCCGACAGCCCCGGCACGCCCGGGCGCAGCGCGCAGATCCCGCGGATGACCAGGTCGACCCGGACACCGGCCCGGGACGCCCGGTACAGCGCGTCGATGATGCCCTCGTCGACGATCGAGTTCGCCTTCAGCTGCATCAGGCCCGGCCGGCCGGCCTTCACGTGCTCGATCTCGCGCTCGACGCGCTCGACGATCCCGCGGCGGACGCCGTACGGCGCCACCATCAGCGTCCGGTAGTCGGTCTGGCGCGAGTAGCCGGTGAGGACGTTGAACAGGTCGGTCAGGTCGCGGCCGACGTCCGGGTCGGCCGTGAACAGGCCGAGGTCCTCGTAGAGCCGGGCGGTCTTCGGGTTGTAGTTGCCGGTGCCGATGTGCGCGTACCGACGGATCCGCCCGTTCTCGTTGCGGACGACCAGCGACGTCTTGCAGTGCGTCTTCAGCCCCACCAGGCCGTAGACGACGTGGCAGCCCGCCCGCTCCAGCGCCTTGGCCCAGGAGATGTTGGCCTGCTCGTCGAAGCGCGCCTTGATCTCGACCAGGACGACGACCTGCTTGCCGGCGCTGGCCGCGTCGATCAGCGCATCGACGATCGGCGAGTCGCCGGACGTGCGGTAGAGCGTCTGCTTGATCGCCAGCACGTTCGGGTCGGCCGCGGCCTGCTCGATGAAGCGCTGCACGCTGGTCGCGAACGAGTGGTACGGGTGGTGCACGAGCACGTCGCCCTCGCGCAGCGTCGCGAACACGCTGCGCGGGGTCTCACCCTCGGCGAAGCGCGGGTGGGTCGCGGGCACGAACGGCTCGTACTTCAGGTCCGGCCGGTCGACGCCGGCCAGCGCGAACAGCCCGGAGAGGTCGAGCAGGCCGGGCACCCGGAGCACGTCCTGCTCGGCGACGTCGAGCTCGCGGACCAGCAGCTCGAGCACGTGCTCGCTGACGTTCGCGGCCACCTCGAGCCGGACGACCGGCCCGAACCGGCGCCGGGCCAGCTCGCGTTCGAGGGCCTGGAGCAGGTCCTCGTCCCGGTCTTCCTCGACCTCCAGGTCGGCGTTGCGGGTGACCCGGAACAGGTGGTGCTCGACCACCTGCATGCCCGGGAACAGCTGCGACAGGTGGACCGCGATCAGGTCTTCGACCGGCAGGAACCCACCCTGCACGGCGACGAACCGGGGCACGTTGTCGGGCACCTTGACCCGGGCGAAACGCTCCGAGGCCTGCCCGCCCTCGGGGTCGCGGACGACCACCGCGAGGTTCAGCGAGAGCCCGCTGATGTACGGGAACGGGTGCGCCGGGTCGACCGCCAGCGGCGTGAGCACCGGGAAGATCAGCTCGCGGAAGAACCGGTGCAGGCGGTGCTGCTCGTCGTCGTTGAGCTCGGCCCAGTGCAGGATCTTGACGCCGGCCGCCTCGAGCGCGGGCTGGACGTCGTCGGAGAAGCAGCGGGCGTGGCGCTCGACCAGCTCGGCGCCGCGCTGGGCGATCAGCGCGAGCTGGTCGCCCGCCGAGAGCCCGTCGACCGACCGGACCGAGAGGCCGGTGGACTGGCGGCGCTTCAGGCCGGCCACCCGGACCATGTAGAACTCGTCGAGGTTCGAGGCGAAGATCGCCAGGAACTTGGCCCGCTCGAGCAGCGGCACCGCCGGGTCCTCGGCCAGCGCAAGCACGCGGGCGTTGAAGTCGAGCCAGGACAGCTCGCGGTTGAGGAACCGGCCGTCGGGGAGCGGCTGGTCGATCGAGGGATCTTCCTCGGCCAGCTGTTCGATCTCCTCGGCGAGCTCGGCCGCCGGTGGCACCGGGAACGTCTCCGGCGGCACGTCCCAGGTCGGGTCGCTGTCGGCCACCGACTCGACGCCGGACGCGGTCGCGTCCCCGGCGACCGCGGCCGCGGTCGACGCGGTGACCGCGCTCACGCCGGCCAGGCCGTTGCCGGGCTCGCCCAGGGTGCCCGCATCGAGCTCACCCGGGTCGGGTTCCGGGTCGGCCGGGGCCACGCCGGCGGCCGCCCGCTCGGCGGCCGACACCTGCTCGGCCGGCGGTTCGGCCGGGGCCCCGGCCGGGGCTTCGGCCGGGGCCTCGGTCGGGGTGCTGCCGTTCGGGATGGACGGGGAGGCGGTGCGGCCGCGGGGGGTGAAGCGGCCGTTGGCGTCTCGCTGACGGGCCGTCCGGGCCGCCGAGGCGCTGGTGGTCGCGGTGCTGTCGGTCGGAGCGCTCACGGTCCCATCCTTCCCGTTGTCGGGTGCTTCCTGTCCAGAAATCCCAATCAGCTCGGGAACGTAACGATCGTCACCGCGATCACGTCGCCGGTGGCGTCCCGTTCCAGCCGGACCCGCTGGCCCGGCCGGAGCAATCGCAGCCCGCCGGCGTCGAACGCCGCCGTGCTGAACGGAACGTCGCTGCCGTCGTCGAGCAGGACGCTGCCGTCCCGGCTATCCGGGGCGAAGTGGCGCACAGTGCCCTGGATACTCGTCACGGTGTTCACTCTAAATGTGGATCGGTGCGGTCCGCGCCGGGGTTGGTGCCTTCTGTCCGTCTGATGAGACCCCGATTTCGAGCAGCGCCGCGGTTCGAGGGCCCAAACCGAGGCTCCGGACTGCGTCGAGGTCGGCTGCGGTGTCGACGTCCTGCCGGAGCGACGGGACGACCAGCGAGCTCGTCAGGTCGAGCGCGCCGTCCCGGGCGTGGAGCAGCGCCGACCCGGGGCCGTAGGCGGGCTCCAGCGCGAGCCGCCCCGGAGCGGCCAGCAGCGTCGTGCCGGTGCCGGTGGCGTCGGGGACGAACGCGCGGGCGCCCAGGCGCTCGGCCGCGCGCAGGGCGGCGTCCAGATCTGTGCTTTTCAGGGCGGGCAGGTCCGCGCCGACGGACGCGGTGCCGGCCCGGCCGCGACCGTCGGTCGCGCTCAACAGGGCCGCGACCGAGGCCCCCTGCCGCAGTGCGGCGTTGAGGCCGTCGGCCGGTGCGTCGCGGACGCAGACCGCGCCGAGGTCGCCGAGCGCGGCCGTCGCCACCGGATCGTCGGTCACCACGACGACGCGGTCGACGCGGACGGCGCCGAGCAGGGCCGTGACCGTGTCGAGCGCCATCGCGAGCGCGATCGCCGCGTGCCAGTCGGCGTCACCGTCGCCGGGCAGGCCGAAATCGCCGTCCAGCGCGCCGAACGGGTCCGGGCCGCTGAGGTAGTAGGCGGACAGCGCGGCGGCCGCCGGGAGCGTCGCACGCAGCCGGCTCTTGGCCAGACCCAGAGGCTTGACCGGCGTCACGATCGACCATCCCGTCACAGCTCCATCCTCACACCATTCAGAAATAAGGCCCGCGTGCGGCGTAGGGTGAGGTTTCTTGCAGGGTGCGGCAGAGGGCGAGGAGGCGGCACTGCGGTGCGCCGGGGATTTTGGCTTCGTTTCGCGGAGGTCATCCTTCGACCCCTGCTTCTCCTGTTCACCAAGCGGACGTGGCTCGGGTACGAGAACGTCCCGGCCACCGGGCCGGCGATCTTCGTCGCGAACCACACCTCGTTGGCCGACCCGCTGGTCATCGCCCACTTCCTGTACGACCGGCCGCGCGAGATGCGGGTGCTGGTGAAGTCGAGCCTGTTCTCGGTGCCGCTGGTCGGCACCGTGCTCCGGTCGTCCGGCCAGATCCCGGTGTACCGGAAGACCCGTAACGCGGGCGAGGCGCTGCAGACCGCCGCCGCCCGCATCCGCGCCGGGGAAGCCCCGCTGATCTATCCGGAGGGCACCGTCACCCGCGACCCCGATCTGTGGCCGATGCAGGGCAAGACCGGCGCGGCCCGGCTGTTCCTGGACACCGGGGCCCCGGTGATCCCGATCGTGCAGTGGGGCGCGCACGCGCTGCACGACTACCGCAACGGGAAGATCCGGCTCCGGCCGCGCACCCCGGTCACCGTGTCGGCGGGCCCGCCGGTCGACCTGTCCGCGTACGAGGGCGCGCCGCCGAGCGGCGCGGTACTGAAGGAGATCACCGACGTGATCATGCGGCGGTTGCGGGACGACCTGGCCGAAGTCCGCGGCGAACCGGCGCCGACCGGCCCGCTGTACGACCCCGAGGCCGCCCAGGGTCTGGCCCAGTGAGCGCGGACGCGGTGCGGGCCGCGGTCCTCGGCGCCGGGTCGTGGGGCACCGCGTACGGCAAGGTGCTGGCCGACGCCGGGTGCGAGGTGAAGGTCTGGGCCCGCCGCCCCGAGCTGGCCGAGTCGCTCAACGCGACCCGGGAGAACGGCGACTACCTGCCCGGCGTCCGGCTGCCCGACCGGCTCACCGCCACCGCCGACCACGAGGAGGCGCTGTCCGGCGCCGACCTGGTGATCCTCGCGGTCCCCTCGCAGTCGCTCCGGGCCAACCTGGAGCACTGGGTCGACGCCCTGGGCGACGACTCGACGCTGGTCAGCCTGGCCAAGGGCGTCGAGCTCGGCACGCACAAGCGGATGACCGAGGTGATCGTCGAGGTCACCGGGGTGCCGGCGGGCCGGGTCGCGGTGGTGTCGGGGCCGAACCTGGCCAAGGAGATCGCGTCCGAGCAGCCGGCCGCGACCGTCGTCGCGTCGACCGACACGGCCCGGGCCGAGCTGCTGCAGCGGGCGTCGACGACGTGGTACCTGCGGCCGTACACGAACTCCGACGTCGTCGGGTGCGAGCTCGGCGGCGCGGTGAAGAACGTCATCGCGCTGGCCGCCGGGATGGCCGAGGGGATGGGGTTCGGCGACAACACCAAGGCCTCGCTGATCACCCGCGGGCTGGCCGAGACCGCGCGGCTCGGCGTCGCGCTCGGGGCCGACCCGCTGACGTTCGCCGGGCTGGCCGGGCTCGGCGACCTGGTCGCGACCTGCACGTCCCCGCTCTCCCGCAACCGGACGCTGGGCGAGCGGCTGGGCCGGGGCGAGACGCTCGAGCAGGCGGTGGCGCACACCAAGCAGACCGCCGAGGGCGTGAAGTCGTGCCTGTCGATCTCCGAGCTGGCCGCCGCGGCCGGGGTGGAGATGCCGATCACCGAGCAGGTCGTGCAGGTGTGCCACGAGGGCATCGCGCCCGCCGTCGCCATGAAGTACCTGATGCGACGCGAGCCGAAGCCGGAGCGCCGGTCGTGAGCGTCCCCGGCGACGGAACGCTCGCGTCGCACGCCGGAGAGCGGGACGCGGTGGCGGGGGAGCCGGCCCGGCCCGGGCCGGTGCTGTCCTCGATCTTCCACCTCGGGCCCGGGGCCAGCGACAGCTACGGCCGGGCCGACAACCCGACCTACCGCGACCTCGAGCGGGCGATCGGCGAGCTCGAGGGCGGTGGCGTCTACACGACCGCGTTCGCGTCCGGCATGGCGGCGATCTCCGCGGTCCTGTTCGGACTGCTGACGGCCGGCGACACGGTCGTGATCCCGTCGGACGGCTACTACGCGACCCGGCCGCTGGCCCTCGACCGGTTGGACGCGCTCGGCGTGACCGTCCGGCAGGCGCCGACCCCCGGGCCGTACTCGCTCGACGGCGCGGCCCTGGTGCTGCTGGAGACGCCCAGCAACCCCGGTATGGACGTCTGCGACCTGGCCGCCGTCTGTGCCGAGGCCCACGCGGCCGGTGCGCTGGTCGCGGTCGACAACACCACGGCGACGCCCCTCGGGCAACGTCCGCTCGACTTCGGCGCCGACCTGGTGCTGGCCAGCGACACCAAGGCGCTCTCCGGGCACGGTGATCTGCTGATCGGCCACGTCAGCACCCGGGACGAAGCGCTCGCCGGGCGGATCCGGCAGTGGCGGTCGTGGACCGGCGCGATCCCCGGGCCGTTCGAGGCCTGGCTGGCGCTGCGGTCGCTGGCGACGCTGGATCTGCGTCTCGAGCGGCAGGCGTCGAACGCGTTGGCGGTGGCGTCGCTGCTGGCCGCGCGGCCCGAGGTGTCCGCGGTGCGCTACCCAGGGCTTCCGGACGACCCCGCCCATCCGGTCGCGTCGAAGCAGATGCGCCGGTTCGGGGGCGTGCTCTCGGCCGTGCTGCCCGATGCGGCGTTCGTCGAGCGGATGCTGGCCGCGTCCCGGCTCGCCGCCGCGGTGACGAGCTTCGGGGACGTCCGCACCGGCATCGATCGGCGGGCGCAGTGGGGCGGTGACGTCGTTCCGGAGGGATTCGTCCGGATCTCTTGTGGAATCGAGGACACGGCCGATCTGGTGGCCGACCTCACGGTCGCCTTGGACGCCGCTCTCGCCGGGTGATACCGCTGGCGCCCGACCGGTAGGGTCTGCCGGGTGACGAGCAAGCTCCGCGTCGCCGTGGTCTTCGGCGGACGCAGTACCGAGCACGAAATCTCCTGCGTGAGCGGGGGAGCCGTGCTGGCCGGCCTCGACCGGGACGAGTTCGACGTGATCCCGGTCGGCATCACGCGAGAGGGCCGCTGGGTGCTGGCCCCCGACGACCCGGCCGCGCTGCGCGCCTCCGGCCGGGAGCTACCCACGGTCAAGGACGGCGCCGACGTGGTGCTGCCCGGCGACCCGACCCGGGGCGGCCTGATCGTCGCCGAGCCGTCGCGCGGTGGCGAGGTGCTCGAAGGCGTCGACGTCGTGTTCCCGGTGCTGCACGGGCCGTACGGGGAAGACGGCACGATCCAGGGCCTGCTCGAGATGGCCGGGCTGCCGTACGTCGGGTCGGGCGTCTTCGCGTCGGCCGCGGCGATGGACAAGGAGTACACGAAGAAGCTGCTCGCGGCCGAGGGTCTGGCGGTCGGCGACTACGTGGTGCTCCGCGACGGCGGCTCGCTCTCCGACGAGCAGAAGAACCGCCTCGGGCTGCCGGTGTTCGTGAAGCCCGCCCGCGGCGGGTCGAGCATCGGCATCACCCGGGTCACCGACTGGTCGCAGCTCGACGCGGCGCTCGACGCGGCGCGCGCCACCGACCCGAAGGTGCTGGTCGAGGCCGCGGTCGTCGGGCGCGAGGTCGAGTGCGGCGTGCTCGAGGGCGAGTTCGGCGGGCCGCCCGAGGCGTCGCTCCCGGCCGAGATCCGCCTGGTGAGCCCGGATCACGACTGGTACGACTTCGAGGCCAAGTACCTCGACGACGCCTGCGAGTTCGACATCCCGGCCGGCCTGCCGTCCGACGTGACGGCCGCGCTGCGGAACGCGGCCGGGCGGGCGTTCACGGCCCTCGGCTGTGCCGGGCTGGCTCGCGTCGACTTCTTCGTGACGCCCGACGGCGGGCTGATCGTCAACGAGATCAACACGATGCCGGGCTTCACGCCGATCTCGATGTTCCCCCGCATGTGGGCCGAGACCGGTCTCCCGTTCGACAAGCTGGTCGGCCGCCTGGTGCGGACCGCGGTCGCCCGCGGCTCCGGGCTGCGCTGACGACTACTTGGCGGCGGGGACGGAGTCGGTGATCGGCGCGCTCAGGGGGCCCACCAGCGACTGGGGCTGCCCGACGTTGTACGGGGCGGGCAGCCGGACGTCGATCGCCACGCTGAGGTTCAGCGCGCGCAGCCAGGTCACCTTGTTCCCCTCGGTGACCAGCCAGGACACGCCGTTGATGGTGAGCACCTGGCCGGCGCTGCCGGCCGTCGTCGCCGGCTTGCCGACGCCGCAGCGCAGCACGATCGCCGGGTCGCCCCAGACCGCGGCCCGCTCGACCGCCGACTTCGGGTTCACCGGGCGGCTGGCGTGCTCGCCCAGCGTCGTAGGCAGGTTCGCGAGCAGCGCCCGGCAGACGGTCTCGGTCTGCTCGGTCACCGTCGTGTCGGAACTCAGATCGACGGTGACCGGGCCGGTCGCGGCCGGCTCGTCGTCGTCGGCGAACCCGCCCGACAGCCAGAACCAGCCCAGACCGGCGAGCAGCGCCAGCGGCAACGCGATGAGCGTCGCGGTGACCGCGGCCCGGCTTCGCTCGGAGGTAGCGGTGGCCATCGTCAGAGATGCACGACCGAGCAGGTCAGCGTGCGCGTGATGCCGGCGACGCTCTGCACCTTGCTGACGACCAGCGAACCCAGCTCGTCGACCGTGTCGGCCTGCGTCAGCACGATGACGTCGTACGGCCCGGTGACCGCGTCCACCTGGACGACGCCGGGAAGGTCGCTGACCGTTGCGGCAACATCCCGGGCCTTGCCGACCTCGGTCTGGATGAGGATGTATGCCTGGACCACGGACACGCTCCCTGTAAGGCCGTTCGACACCGTCCGTGCCGGAACGACGGATGGTAGGACGGGTGCACGCTACCGCAGGCTGCGGCAGCTCACGGCGGGGGCGGGCATCCGGGTGAGTGAGGGGTGGGCGCGGTGACCGTGTCGGACATCGGGGAGGCCGGACTCCTGGAGCGGGTGTTCCCCCGGCTGCCGGAGAGCCGGGTGACGCTGCTGGGGCCGGGCGACGACGCGGCGCTGGTGGCGGTCCGCGGCGGCCGGGTCGTGGCGACCACCGACGTCTTGGTCGAAGGCCGGCACTTTCGGCAGGACTGGTCGTCGCCGCGGGACGTCGGACGCAAGGCCGCGGCCCAGAACCTGGCCGACGTCGCCGCGATGGGCGGCATCGGGACCGCGCTGCTGATCGGTCTGGCGCTGCCCGGCGACACCGAGACGGCCTGGGTCGACGCGTTCTACGACGGCCTGCGCGAGGAGTGCGAGCTGGTCGGCGCCGGTGTCGTCGGCGGCGATCTGGTGCGGACCGACCACGGCATCACGATCGCGGTGACCGCGCTCGGCTCGATGCGCGGCCGCGAGCCGGTCACCCGGTCGGGCGCGAAGCCGGGGGACGTCGTCGCGATCGCCGGGCGGGTGGGCTGGTCGGCGGCCGGGCTGGCGGTGCTCTCCCGGGGCTTTCGCACCCCGCGGGCGCTCGTCGACGCGCACCGGTTCCCGGTCGTGCCCTACGCGGCCGGTCCGGCGGCGGCCGATCTCGGCGCGACCGCGATGTGTGACGTCAGCGACGGGCTCGTCGCCGACCTGCGGGCGATCGCGGTCGCCAGCGGCGTCTCGATCGAGATCACGACCGACGTGCTCGAGGTGACGCCACAGATGCGTGACGCGGCGACCGCGCTCGGTGTCGACCCGGTGCGCTGGCTGCTGGATGGGGGCGAGGATCACGCGTTGATCGCGTCGTTTCCCGCCGGAACCGAATTGCCCGCCCCATGGCTGACGCTCGGCCGGGTGGTGCGCGGTCGGGGCGTTTATGTCGACGGCCAGCCCAGCTCTGACCAGGGCTTCGATCACTTCCGCTGAGTTCGCCCCACCCCTCGCGTGACCTTCGTCTCAAGAGACCGCTATGGTCGCCGATGGGTAATTTGGGCGTTTTTGTGTTCTGGGGTTGGTGGAGGCTTGCGTCGAAGTCGGCGTTTCGTCCGCTGGACCCGGGGCTAATCCGGCCCAAGGGGCGATGGCAGCGATCGGCGATGGACGAGGGGCAGGGTGGACTGTGACGGCGATCGAGACCTCCTCCGCGCCAGCTCTCGTCCTCGATGGTCGCTACGAAATCGATGAACGCCTCGGTGGTGGCGGCGCCTCGGACGTGTTCCGGGCCCGTGATCTCAGACTGGGGCGCCAGGTCGCGGTGAAGCAGTTCCGGCACCGCGCCGGCGCACACTCCGACCGCCGCTGCGGCGACGAGGCCCGGCTGCTGGCCACGCTGAGCCACCCCGGGCTGGTCGCCCTCTACGACGCCGGCTGGCACGACGACCGCGAATACCTGGTGTTGCAGCTGGTCGAGGGCCGGACGCTCAGCCGGCGGATCGCGGCCGGGGCACTGGAGCCGCGGGACGTCGTCCGGATCGGGGCCGTTCTGGCCGACGTGCTGCACCACGTGCACGCGCGCGGGATCGTGCACCGGGACGTGAAACCGTCGAACGTCCTATGCGGGGACGACGGCGGGGTGTTCCTGGCCGACTTCGGGATCTCCCATCCCACCGGCGCGGAGGAGAGCGACGGGTCGGGCGTGGTCGTAGGTACCGCGCCGTACCTGGCGCCGGAGCAGATCCAGGGCGGCCCGGTCGGGCCGCCCTGCGACGTCTATGCGCTCGGGTTGGTGCTGCTGGAGTGCCTGACCGGCAAGCGGGAGTACCCCGGCGGCCAGCTCGAGGCCGCGATGGCCCGGCTGCACCGCGAGCCGGTGGTCCCCGACCACACGCCGGCGCCGCTGGGCCGGCTGATCCGGGCGATGACCGCGCTCGACCCGTCGGCCCGTCCGACCGCGCTGCAGTGCCGCAAGCAGCTCGCCGTCCACGACATGCACGTTGTGGCGGCCGCTCCGGCGACGTCGGCCACCGTTCCGGCGGCTCCGGCCGCGGTCGAGGAGCAGCGGCGCGACAGCGCCGACCTGCCCACCGCCGAGGTGGTCCTCGCCGTCGAGAACGCTCCGGCGGACGTAGCGGACGTAGCGGCAGACGCGGACGTTCCGGTTGACACGGACGTAGCGGCGGAAACGCCGTCGGAGCCGGTC
This sequence comes from Cryptosporangium phraense, assembly GCF_006912135.1. Taxonomy (NCBI): domain Bacteria; kingdom Bacillati; phylum Actinomycetota; class Actinomycetes; order Cryptosporangiales; family Cryptosporangiaceae; genus Cryptosporangium; species Cryptosporangium phraense. The sequence goes on from NZ_VIRS01000009.1 coordinate 174,371, forward strand.
GCGGAGGAGCAGGCGCGGCCGCGGCGCAGTACCGGTGCGCACCGGCGGCGGCGCGGGGCCAGCATCGGGTCCGCGCTCTGGTCGCCGCGACGGGCCGGGGCCCCGGAGGCCCGGGCGAGCTAGAAGTTCGCGCTCGAGTGGCACCACCCGATCGGTGTGGCACCGTGGACGGGTGACCTTCGCCGCCACTTCCGTCAGCCTCCGACCCGCGAGCTACGACTCGCCCGAGGCGTCGTTATTGATCGCGGCCGTGCAGGACGAGTACCTGACCCGGTACGGCGGCCACGACGAGACGCCGGTCGACCCGCTGGAGTTCGCGCCACCGCGTGGCCGGTTCGTGATCGCCCGGGTTCACGACACGCCGGTCGGCTGCGGCGGCTGGCGCGACCACGCCCCGCCCGGCGATGGCTCCCGTACGGCGGAGATCCGTACGGCGGAGATCAAGCGGATGTTCGTGAGCGCGGAGGCCCGTCGCCGGGGCATCGCCCGGATGATCCTCGCGGACCTGGAACGCACGGCGGCCGAGGCCGGCTACGAGCGGGTGATCCTGGAGACCGGTGACCAGCAGCCCGAGTCGGTGGCGCTGTACCGGGCGGCCGGGTACGCGGCCACGGCGCCGTTCGGTCACTACGCGGCGGACGCGGGGTCGATGTACTTCGCGAAAATGCTGTGAAGACAGCAAAAAACGCGTAGCCGCGAGGGCTACGCGTTTTCGGCGGACGGTCTCAGCCGCGAACGACCTTGCCGGCCTTGATGCACGAGGTGCAGACCTGCTTGCGCACGGTCGTGCCGCCACCGGCCGGGACCCGGACGGTCTGGATGTTCGGGTTCCACCGGCGGTGGGTGCGCCGGTGGGAGTGGGAGACCGACATGCCGAAGCCCGGCCCCTTGCCACAGACGTCGCACACGCTCGCCACGGAAACACTCCTGCAGTAGTTGGTCTGTTCAGCCCACGCAGAATCGGGGCACTGAGACAGCCTACCTAGTCGACCCAGCGGCGCCAAACCGGGAGCCGTGCGCGACCATACGTCCTGACGGAGGGGGTGGCGTGCTCGACAGCCTCGACGCCGGAGCGGTCCGGCGCTGGTGCGCGGGAACGCTGTCGGCGTTGCGCCGCAGCCAGCGGGAGATCGACGCGTTGAACGTCTTCCCGGTCGCCGACTCGGACACCGGGACGAACCTGGTCCTGACCCTGCAGGCCGCGGTGGACGCACTGCCGGACACGGGCGGTCCGCGGGAGGTCTGGGCGGCGATGGCCCGCGGAGCGCTGCTGGGGGCCCGGGGCAACTCCGGGATGATCCTGTCGCAGCTGCTGGCCGGGGCCGCAGCCGCGCTGCCGTCCGACCGGCCGGTGGGCGGGCGGGCGCTGGCCACCGCGCTGACCGCGGCCGTCGACGCCGGGTACTCGGCGGTCGCGCAGCCGGTGGAGGGCACCGTGCTCTCGGTCGCCGGTGCGGCGGCCCGGGCCGCGACCGAGGTCGACACCGACGCGTTGCCGACGGTCAGCGCGGCCGCGCTGGAGGCCGCCCGGCGGGCGCTGGAGAGCACTCCGGCCCAGCTCGCCGCGATGGGCCTGCCCGGGGTCGTGGACGCCGGTGGCCGGGGCCTGGTCGTGATGCTGGACGTGCTGGACACGGTCGTGCGGGGCGCGGTCGTCGACCTGGCCGCACCGGAGCCGGAGCCGGTCCCGGCGGCCGGCGTGCAGGAGGGGTGGGAGATCCAGTACCTGCTCGCCTCGCGGGAACCCGACGTTCCCGGCCTCGCCAAGCGGCTGAGCGAGATCGGCGACTCGGTGGTCGTCGCATACGTGGAACCCTCGCTCTGGTCGGTGCACGTCCACGCCGACGACATCGGGGCCGCGCTGGAGGCCGGGCTCGAGCTCGGGCGGCCGCACCAGGTCGCGGTGACGCCGCTGATCGCCCGGGTGCGTACCGCGTCGGCGTCGGGCCGGGCGATCGTGGCGGTGGTGCCCGGCGCCGGCCTGGCCGCGGTGTTCGCGGCTGCGGGCGCCGTCCCGGTGGAGGGCGCGCCGCGGAGCGACGAGCTGCTCTCGGCGATCGAGCGGATGGGCGCGGACGAGGTCGTCCTGCTGCCGAACTCCGACGCGCACGTCCCGGTGGCCGAGGAAGCGGCGGCCGCGGCCGGTGCGACGGTCTCGGTGCTGCACACCCGGTCGGTCGTGCAGGGCATCGCCGCGCTCGCGGTGGCCGACCGGGCCCGGTCGTTCCGGGACGACGTGGTCGCGATGGCCGAGGCGGCGGCCGCGACGCGCTGGGCCGAGGTCGTGATCGCGGACGAGGCCGGGCTGACGATGGCCGGGCCGTGCCGGGTCGGCGACGTGCTCGGGCTGGTCGACGGCGACGTCGCGGCGATCGGCGTCGCGGTGCCCGACGTGGTGACGAACGTCCTCGACCGGCTGCTCAACGCGGGCGGCGAGCTGGTGACCGTGGTTCTCGGGGCGGCCGCCGGCCCGTCGCTCGAGGCTTTCGTCCAGGCGCACCTGCACACGCACTGGCCGTTCTGCGAGGTGCACGTGATCGACGGCGGCCAGCCACGGGCGGTCGTCGTCATCGGGGTGGAGTGAGGTTGTCCGCCCCGGCGAATGTCAGAGCCACCTGGTAGGAGTTGACCCGCCGGAACCGTCTGGAGGTGACATCGGTGCAGCGCCCCACGCTCACGTCGCCGTTGCGCGACGCGGTCGGAGCCAAGACCGCGGACGCACTGGCGAAAGGGCTCGGCTTGGAAACGGTCGGTGACCTGCTGCACCACTATCCCCGGCGGTACGCCGAGCGCGGTGAGGTGTCCGATCTCGGCGCGCTCGAGATCGGCGAGCACGTCACGGTCGCGGCCAAGATCGAGAAGATCACGGTGCGCCCGATGCGTCAGAAGCCGCGCAGCAAGATGCTCGAGGTCACGGTCACCGACGGCCGTCGCAGCCTGCAGCTCACGTTCTTCAACCAGGCCTGGCGCGAGAAGCAGCTGACGATCGGCCGCTGGGGGCTGTTCTCCGGCAAGGTCGGCCAGTTCCGCGACAAACTGCAGCTCAACCAGCCCGACTACCAGCTGCTGGCCGAGGCCGGCGAGCTCACCGATGGCGAAGGCAGCAACGCGCTGGCCGAGTTCGCGAACGCGCTGATCCCGGTCTACCCGGCCGCGGCCAAGGTGCCGACCTGGGTGGTCGCCCGGGCGGTCCGGGCCACGCTGGAGATCGTCGCCGACATCGACGACCCGATGCCGGAGGGCATCCGCCGCCGTCGCCACCTGATCGGGCTGTCCGACGCGCTGCGCGCGATCCACGAGCCCGCCTCGCGCGGCGAGCTCCAGCAGGCCAAGCACCGGCTGAAGTGGGACGAGGCGTTCGGCCTGCAGGCGACGCTGGCGATGCGCCGGCTGGCCGCGGCCGCGCGTCCGGCGACGGCCCGGCCGCCGCGGCTCGGGGGCCTGCTCGACGCGTTCGACGCCCAGCTGCCGTTCGCGCTGACGGAAGGCCAGGAAAAGATCGGCGACGAGATCGCCGATGAAATTGCCGGTGAGCACCCGATGCACCGGCTGCTCCAGGGCGAGGTCGGCTCGGGCAAGACCGTGGTCGCGGTGCGGGCGATGCTGCAGGTCGTCGACGCGGGCGGCCAGGCCGCACTGCTGGCGCCCACCGAGGTGCTGGCCGCGCAGCACGCCCGCTCGATCCGGGCGCTGCTCGGGCCGATGGCGAGGGCCGGCGAGCTGGACGCGGCCGAGACCGCCACCCGGGTCACGCTGCTCACCGGTTCGCTCGGGGCGGCCGCTCGCCGGGCCGCGCTGGCCGAGGCCGCCGACGGCCGCGCGGGCATCGTCGTCGGCACCCACGCGCTGCTCTCCGAGGGCGTCGAGTTCGCCGATCTGGGCCTGGTCGTCGTCGACGAGCAGCACCGGTTCGGCGTCGAGCAGCGGGACGCGCTGCGGGCCAAGGGCGGCGAGACCCCGCCGCACGTCCTGGTGATGACCGCGACGCCGATCCCGCGCACGGTCGCGATGACGGTGTTCGGCGATCTGGAGACGTCGGCGCTCACCCAGCTGCCGAGCGGCCGGTCGCCGATCGCCACGTCGGTCGTGCCGGTGGCCGAGAAGCCGGCCTGGCTGGCCCGGGCCTGGCAGCGGGTCACCGAGGAGGTCGCGGCCGGGCACCAGGCCTACGTCGTCTGCCCGCGGATCGGCGAAGCGGTAGCGGAAGACGATGACGAGGATCTCGAGGAAGAGCCTCCGCCCGAGGACGACGAGTCGGCCAAGCGTCCGCCGCTGGCCGTGCTCGACGTGGCCCCGAAGCTGGCCGAGGGGCCGCTGGCCGACCTGAAGATCGGCATCCTGCACGGCAAGCTCCCGGCCGACGAGAAGGACGCGGTCATGGCCGAGTTCACCGCCCGCCGCCTCGACGTGCTGGTCGCGACCACCGTGATCGAGGTCGGCGTCGACGTCCCGAACTCCACCGCGATGGTGATCCTCGACGCCGACCGGTTCGGCGTCAGCCAGCTCCACCAGCTCCGGGGCCGGGTGGGCCGGGGGAGCGCGGCCGGTCTCTGCCTGCTCGTCACCGAGGCCCCGGCCGGCACCAAGGCCCGCGAACGCCTGGACGCGGTGGCCAGCACCACCGACGGGTTCGAGCTGGCCCAGCTCGACCTGGAGCAGCGCCGGGAGGGTGACGTGCTCGGCGTCGCCCAGTCCGGCCGCCGCTCCCGGCTCAAGCTGCTGTCGCTGCTGCACGACCTCGAGGTCATCACCGACGCCCGGGTCGAGGCGACGACGCTGATCGCCGAAGATCCGGAGCTGCGCGCCTACCCGGGCCTGGCCGCCGCGGTCGACGCGCTGGTCGATCCGGAGTCGGCCGACTACCTGGAAAAGACGTGACCCGGATCGTCGCGGGGGTGGCCGGGGGGCGGCGGATCGACGTCCCGCCGGGCAAGGGCACCCGGCCGACGTCGGACCGGGCCCGGGAGGCGCTGTTCAGCGCGGTCGCCGCGGCCCTGGAGCTGGAGGGGGCGAACGTCCTCGACCTGTACGCCGGGTCGGGGGCGGTGGGGTTCGAGGCGCTGTCCCGGGGCGCGGCCCACGCGCTGCTGGTGGACTCCGACCCGAAGGCGGTGCGAACGCTGCGGGCCAACGCAGCGGCCCTGGGCCTGCCGGGCGCGGAGGTACGCAGCGGGCCGGTCGAGCGGCTGGCCGGGTCGCCCGCTTCGCGGGCTTACGACCTGGTGTTCGCCGATCCGCCCTACGCGCTGGCCGCCGCCGCCCTCGCGAGCGTCCTGACCGACCTCGATTCCTCTGGTTGGCTCGGTTCAGACGCCCTGGTGGTCGTCGAACGCAGCACCCGCGACGAGCCCTGGGTGTGGCCGAAACCACTGGTGGGAGTACGTGAGCGCCGGTACGGCGAGGGAACGCTTTGGTACGGTCGCCGTTCGTGAGACGAGCGGTGTGTCCTGGTTCTTTCGACCCTGTGACGAACGGTCATCTCGACATCATCGGTCGAGCGAGCCGCCTCTACGACGAGGTGGTGGCCGCCGTCCTGATCAATCCGCGCAAGGCCGGTCTGTTCACGGTCGACGAGCGGATCGACCTGTTGTCGGAGGTGACCGCGTCCTACGGCAACGTGCGCGTCGACACGTTCAGCGGGCTGCTGGTCGACTACTGCAAAGACAACGACATCCCGGTCGTCGTCAAGGGCCTGCGTGCGGTCAGCGACTTCGACTACGAGCTGCAGCAGGCCCAGATGAACCACGGTCTGGCCGGGGTCGAGACGCTGTTCATGGCCACCAACCCGCTGTTCTCGTTCCTGTCGTCGAGCCTGATCAAAGAGGTCGCCAAGTACGGCGGTGACGTGTCCGCGCACGTACCCGAGGCGGTCCGGCGGCGGTTGGTCGAGCGTCTGAACAACTCTTAGTTCGCTCCGGCCCGGCGGAAGAGGCAGGATGACGCCCAACGCCACAGACCAGACCGGAGCAGTCGTGGACCCTCTCGACCGAATCGATGAGATCAGCGCGTTCGTCGAGGCCGCGCGCTCGATGCCGATGTCGTCGAACGCGATCGTCAACCGCAACGAGATCCTCGCCATGCTCGACGAGCTACGGGCGGACCTGCCGACCGAGATCCGCCGCGCCCAGGCGCTGCTCGACGAGCGCGACAAGGTGATCGGGGCCGGGCAGCGCGAGGCCGACCGGATCATCGGCGAGGGCGAGGCGGAGCACCAGCGGCTGGTCTCGGTGGCCGAGGTCACGGTCTCGGCCGAGCACGAGGCCGCTCGCATCGTCGGGGAGGCCAGGTCCGAGGCCCAGCGGCTGCGCGACGAGGTCGAGGAGTACGTCGACACGACGCTGGCGAACTTCGAGCAGATGCTCAACCGCACGCTGGCCACGGTCGAGCGAGGCCGCGACAAGATGCGGGCCCTGTCGGAGATAGGCGGCTTCGACGCCACCAGCGAGGAACGGCCCCTGCCGTTCTAGAGCATTCGCAGTACGCTTGTACGTCGGGCTCAGCAGGGCCCGATTCGATTCTGGCCGTCGCCCTCAGGTAGAGTTCGCCGACGGCCTTACCAGTGCCGAGAGATCATCATGCCCGAGAGCAGGAAGACGCAGGAGCGCCTCGACCCACGGAAACCCCTCGTGTTCGATACTCGCGAGGTAGGTCGCCGTCCTGGGTCGGCCAAGCGCCTACGCCGCCCCGTCCCCGTGCCGGAAGACCTCGCGCTGGACCTGGTCCGGGTCCCGGCAGGGACGACGCTCGACCTCGAAGTCATGCTCGAGTCGGTGCTGGAAGGCGTACTCGTCTCCACCACCGCCGAGGTGCCGATCGAGGGCGAGTGCGGTCGCTGCCTCGAACCGTTCCAGGACTTCGTCGACGTGGAGATCCAGGAGCTGTACGCCTACCCGGACAGCGAAACGGACGACACGACCGACGAAGACGAGGTCAGCCGGCTCCAGGGAGACTTCCTCGACCTGGAACCGGCACTGCGGGACGCGGTGGTGCTCGCACTGCCGACCAACCCGCTGTGCCGCGACGACTGTCCCGGTCTGTGCCCCGACTGCGGGGTGCACTGGGACGATCTGCCGCCCGAGCACTCGCACGACGTGGCCGACCCGCGCTGGGCCGCGCTGCAAGCACTGAACGACCCGAACCGAGAAAGCAGGAGCTAGAGCCGTGGCCGTACCGAAGCGGAAGATGTCGCGCAGCAACACCCGCTCGCGCCGGGCCCAGTGGAAGACCACCGTGGTGAACACGCAGCCGTGTGACCGTTGCCGGTCGCCGAAGCTGCCGCACGCGGCGTGCTCGAACTGCGGCTACTACAACGGCCGTCAGGTCGTCGCGGTCTGAGCCCCAGAAGGTCCCGGGCCGGTACTGCGCCGAGTGGTGCGGTGCCCGAAGATGCGGTGCCCCGCGCTGCCGCGGCGTCTGACGACGTCGCGGCAGCAGGCATTGCGGGGCCGGTGCCGTTGATCACCACCCGTCCGGTGCGGATCGCCGTCGACCTGCTCGGCGGTGACCGCGCGCCGGACGTCGTCCTCGACGGCGCGCTGGCCGCGCTCGAGGGCGACCCCGAACTCCACCTTGTGCTGGCCGGTCCGCCGAGCCTGCGCCCCCGGTGGGACGCGGTCGCCGATCGGGTGACGCTGCTGCCCACCGACGAGGGCGTCGGCATGTCCGACGCGCCCGTCCGGGCGGTCCGCACCCGGCGCACCTCGGTCCGGCTCGCCGTCGAGGCGGTCCGTTCCGGGGCGGCGGACGCGGTGATCAGCGTCGGTCCGACCGGCGCGGCGGTGGCCGCCGCGGTCACCGAGCTCGGGAAACTGCCCGGCTTCCGCCGGCCCGCGCTGGCCGCCGTGCTGCCCGCGCTGGCCCATCCGGTCGTTCTGGTCGACGTCGGGGCGCACGCCGGTGCGTCCGACGCCGACCTCGTCCGTCATGGACGGTTGGGTTCGGCGTTCGCGCGCGTGACGCTCGGACTCGACGCTCCCCGGGTGGGGCTGTTGTCGGTGGGCACCGAGCCGGGGAAGGGCGACCAGCTCCGGAAGAAGGCCGACCGCGCCCTGTCCGGCGGCGACCTGCACTACGTCGGGCTCGTGGAGGGGTACGACGTTCCGCTGGGGGGCCGGGCCGACGTGGTCGTCACCGATGGCTTCACCGGCAACGTGGTGCTGAAGACGCTGGAGGGTTCGTTGGCGCTGGCGGGAACGTCGGTCGCGCCGGCCGCACACGGCCGGGTGCACCGTCGCGCGGCCACGCTCCTCGGCGTCCAGGGGATCGTCGTCCTGGGCCACGGTGCGGCCGGGTCGGACGACGTGGCCGACTGCATCGCGCTGGCCGCGGCCGCCGTCCGCGACGACGACGCGGCCCGCCTGCGCGCGGTGCTCGAGAACCCGGGTGACGCCCTACCGGACCCGGCAAAGATGGCCGCCCTGGCGGCTCCCGGAGAGAAGGCACGGTCATGAGGGAGCGACCCCCCGCAGCGCTGCTGGAGGAAGCGATCGGTGTCACGCTCGGCGCCGAGCTGCTCGAGCGCGCGCTGACGCACCGGTCGTACGCCTACGAGAACGGCGGCCTGCCCACCAACGAGCGTCTCGAGTTCCTCGGTGACGCCGTGCTCGGCCTGGTCATCACGTCGTCGCTCTACCTCAGCTACCCCGACCTGCCCGAGGGCCAGCTGGCCAAGCTCCGGGCGTCGGTGGTGAACATGCGCGCGCTGGCCGGCGTGGCCAAGGACCTCGGCCCCGGCGGGCTCGGGTCGCACCTCCTGCTCGGCAAGGGCGAGGAGGCCACCGGTGGCCGCAACAAGGCGAGCATCCTCGCCGACACGCTCGAGGCCCTGCTCGGCTCGGTCTACCTCGAGCACGGCCTGGAGATCGCGGCCAAGGTGATCCACCGCCTGTTCGACGACCTGATGCTCGACGTCGCCCAGCGCGGCGCCGGCCTGGACTGGAAGACCAGCCTGCAGGAGCTCACCGCGAGCAACGCGCTGGGCGTCCCGGAGTACCGGGTCACCGAGGCCGGCCCCGACCACGCCAAGACGTTCACCGCGACCGCGGTCGTCGGCGGCGAGGAGCTCGGCACCGGCGAGGGCCGCAGTAAGAAGGAAGCCGAGCAGAAGGCCGCCGAGCTGGCCTGGCGCACGCTGCGCAACCGCATCGACGCCGGCGTTCCGGGGGCGGCCCCCGCGGAGAGCGCTATCACCCCGAAACTCGCCGACCCCGACGCGGCCGACACGAAGAATGCCTGAACTTCCCGAGGTCGAGGTCGTCCGCCGTGGCCTGGACCGCTGGGTGCTCGGCCGCCCGATCGAGTCGGTCGAGGTCTACAACCCGCGCGCGATCCGTCGGCACACGGCCGGACCGTTGCACTTCGCCGAGGTCCTCACCGGCCGGACGCTGCGCGCCGCGCACCGTCGCGGTAAGTACCTGTGGTTGCCGACGGACGGCGGCGACGCGTTGATCGGCCACCTCGGGATGAGCGGTCAGCTGCTCGTCCAGCCGACGGACTCCCCGGACGAGACGCACCTGCGTGTCCGGATCCGGTTCGCGGGGGAGGACCGCGAGCTCCGATTCGTCGACCAGAGGACCTTCGGAGGGCTGTCGGTCGAGCCGCTGCCGGACCCGGAGGACGTGCCACCGAGCATCGCGCACATCGCGCGGGACCCGCTGGACCCGAAGTTCGACCCGGGCGCGTTCGCGACCGCCCTGCGGCGGAAGAAGACCGGCGTCAAACGGGCGCTGCTCGACCAGACGCTGATCTCCGGCGTCGGGAACATCTACGCGGACGAGGCGCTCTGGCGGGCGAAGCTGCACTACGCGCGCCCCACCGAGACGCTGACCGGCCCGGCGATCGCGACGCTGCTCGACGGGGTGCGCGCGGTCATGCTGGAGGCGCTCGACCAGGGCGGGACGTCGTTCGACTCGCTCTACGTGAACGTGAACGGGGAGAGCGGGTACTTCGACCGGTCGCTGGCCGCGTACGGCCGCGAGGACGAGCCCTGCCCCCGGTGCGGGACGCCGATCCGGCGCGACGCGTTCATGAACCGCTCGTCGTACACCTGCCCGGTATGCCAGCCGAAGCCGCGCCGCGCACGCTGGTAAACGCAGTTTGTGTGTTTTTATCGGGTATGAGCACCATCCTGGTCGCGGACGACGACCGCGACATCCTCGATCTGGTGGCGTTCAAGCTGGGCGCGGCCGGGCACGAGATGATCACCGCGACCGACGGCGCCTCGGCGCTGACCGAGGCGCGCCGGGCGGTTCCGGACATCGTCGTGCTGGACGTGGCCATGCCGGGCATGTCCGGGCTGGACGTGTGCCGTGAGCTGCGGGCCGACTCGGTGACCCAGGCGATCCCGGTCATCCTGCTCACCGCCCGGGGGCAGGAGAGCGACGTCGAGGCCGGGTTCAACGTCGGTGCCGACGACTACATCGTCAAGCCGTTCAGCCCCCGGGAGCTCCAGAGCCGGGTCACGGCCTTGCTCTCGCGGGCGCGAGCCTGAGCTGTGCGGGTCAGCGAGTCGCTCCTCGTCGTCTCGCTGCTGGCTGTGCTCGGGGTGTGCGTGCTGCTGGTGATCGTGACCGCGGTGCGGCGAGTGTGGGGGATCGTCGCCGACCGGCGGCGGGAGCGGCTGGAGAAGCCGGTCCGGCCGCTCGTTCTGATGATGGCGGCCGACTCCGACGACGACGGCGACGCGTACGAGACGCTGGCCGCGGTGCCCGCGGCGACCTGGAACGCGATCGAGCCGCTGGTGGTGCGCGTGCTGGGGAAGGTGCGCGGTGACGCCCGCGGTGCGCTGATCCGATTGCTGGAGTCGCACGGGGCGGCCGAGCGGGCGCTGGCGCGGCTGGGTCGCTTCGGCGCGGTCGGGCGGGCCCGGGCGGCCGAGACGCTCGGGTTGCTGGGGTCCGCGGACGCGGTGGCGCCGCTGTCCGAGCGGCTCGGGGACCGGTCGTCGGACGTGCGTGAGGTGGCGGCCCGGGCGCTCGGGCGGATCGGGGATCCGTCGGTGGCCGCTTCTCTGCTTCCGGTGCTGGACGGGGCGCACCGGGTGCCGGCCACCGTCGTCGTGCAGGCGCTGCTGCGGCTCGGGCCGCCGGCCGCGCCGGCGCTGGTGCCGGCGCTGGCGGATCCGAGCGACGTGGTGCGGGCCGAGGTGGCGGAGACGCTCGGTCTGTTGCGGGCGGTGAGCGCCGCTCAGCCGTTGATCGCGGTGCTGGCGGGGGATCCGTTGCTGGAGGTCCGGGTGCGGGCGGCTCGCGCGCTGGGGTTGATCGGGCACCCGGCGGCGTTGCTGCCGCTGGTGGCGGCGGTCGGCCGCGGCTCGCCCGCGGGGCTGCGGCCGGTCGCCGCGACCGCGCTCGGGGAACTCGGCTCGGCCGAGGCCGTCCCGATGCTGACCGCGCTACTCGGCGACGAGTCCCACGCCGTGGCCGACGCGGCGAGCCTCGCCCTCCTCCACCTGGGCCCGATCGGCCGAGCGGCGCTCGAGGAGATCGCCCGCTCGGCGGCGGCTGGCGCTGCAGGTACCTCCGGTGGCCACGAAGCCGACCGCGCCGACCGCGCCGACCGTGCCGACCGTGCCGACCGCGCCGACCGGGCCGACCGCGCCGACCGGGCTCGGCGCGCCGCTTACGCCGGGGCCGCGCTCAGCGCGGCGCGGCTGAGCGCGCCGTGAGCGGCTGCCCGCGCGGCGCCGTGGGCGCCGGCTGATGGACGGCCTGCGGGACGCGGTGCTCGCCGGCTTGGATGTGCTCGGCGTGTTCGTGCTGGTCTACTTTCTCGCGATCAACACGAGCTATCTGGTCCTCATCGGCATCGCCGCGGCCGAGTTCTCCCGCTACCTCCGCCGCCAGCCCTACCAGGGCCACGACGAGACCTACACGAGCCCGCTCACCCCGCCGGTCTCGATCCTCGTCCCGGCCTACAACGAGGAACTGAGCATCGTCGGCGCGGTCCAGGCCATGCTCGCGCTGCGCTACCCGCGCTTCGAGGTCGTCGTCATCGTCGACGGCTCGACCGACCGCACGCTCGACCGCCTCGTCGACGCCTTCGACCTCGTCGAGACCCAGCGCGTGATCCCCGACGAGATCCCGACCCGGGCGACCGTCCGAGCCGTCTACGCGGCCCGTTCGGGCGGCTGGCCGCTGACCGTCGTCCACAAGAACAACGGCGGGCGCGCGGACGCGCTCAACACCGCGATCAACGTGGCCCGCCACCCGTTGCTCTGCATGGTCGACGCGGACTCCCTCCTCGACCCGGACGCGCTCCTCGCGGTGGCCAAGCCGTTCGCGGACGACCCGCTGCGGGTCGTGGCGACCGGAGGGGTCGTCCGGGTGGTCAACGGGTGCTCGGCGATCGCCGGCCGGATCACCGAGATCCGGACGCCGAAGGCGTGGCTGCCGCGGGTGCAGATCGCCGAGTACCTACGGGCGTTCCTCCTCGGACGCACCGGGTGGTCGCGGATCGGCGGCCTGCTGGTGATCTCGGGGGCGTTCGGGCTGTTCCGGCGGGACGTGGTCGTCGACGTCGGCGGGCTCGACCCGGACTGCATCGGCGAGGACGCCGAGCTGGTCGTCCGGCTGCACCGGCGGCTGCGGGAGGTCGGACGCGATTACCGGATCGTGTTCGTGGGGGAGCCGGTGTCGTGGACCGAGGTGCCGGGCACGGTGCCGGTGCTGGGGCGGCAGCGGCGGCGGTGGCACCGCGGGCTGGTCGAGATCCTGCTCAAGCACGGCCGGATGATGGGCAACCCGCGCTACGGCCGGATCGGGACGCTCGCGCTGCCGTACTACCTGCTGTTCGAGGCGGTGGCGCCGATCATCGAGCTGGCCGGGATCGTGCTGGTGCCGCTCGGGCTGGCGCTCGGGGTCGTGGAGCCGGTGTTCGCGCTGCAGCTGCTGTTGGTCGCCTACGGGTACGCGATCCTGGTGACGCTGACCGCGATCACGGTCGAGGAGTTCACGTTCCGCCGGTATCACCGCTGGCAGGACCTGCTCGTGATCATGCTGGCCGCGACCGCGGAGAACTTCGGCTTCCGCCAGCTCACCGCCTGGTGGCGGGTCCGAGGCGCCTGGCAGGCCCTACGACGCACCAAGTCCGACTGGGGCGTCATGACCCGGACGGGGTTCTAGCGCCTACTCGGCGCCGAACATCTGGGTCCAGTACGCGGTGCCCGACGGGTCTAAGGCGAGGCCTACTCCGATGGCCTTGGACTGGCAGTTGAGGATGTTCGCCTTGTGGCCTTCGCTGTTCATCCAGGCGTCCATCACCGCCTCGGCGGTCTTCTGGCCGAGCGCGATGTTCTCCCCGGTCGGCACCTCGTACCCGGCCGCCTTCGCGCGGTCCCACGGCGAGAGGTTCTCCGGCGTGTTGTGGGAGAAGTAGTCGCGGGCGATCATGTCCTCGCTGTGCGCCAGCGCGGCCGCGGTCAGCCGGGCGTCGGTGTGCACCGGATCGCAGCCGAACTCGGCCCTGGCCGTGTTCACCAGGTCGACGACCGCGTCCGCCTCGGTGGCCGGCCCCGGCTTGGCCAGCGTCTTCGGGGTCTCGTCGTCGCTCGGCTCGGACTCGGGGCCGTCCGACGACTCGTCGCTGCTCGGCGAGGCGTCCTCGGCCGCGCTGCTCGACGGGGCCGGTGACGCGGACGTGGTCCCGGGCGCCTTCACGGCCGGGCGCTTGGACCGGCTCGCGGTGTCGGTGCCCGACGTACCGGCGTCGGTGCTGGCCGCCGCGTCGACGGACTCACTGGCCAAGGCGTCGGCCGCGAGCGGGGCGCCGCTGGCCGTCTCCAACGTGTCAGCTCCGGCGCGCCCGAGGTAGATCGGGATCAGCGCCCCGATCGCCACGGCCGCCAGCACGACGAGTCCCAGGACGCTCTTCGTGCTGAATCCGGCGCGTTCGCGAGTGCGGCCGCGCCCGCCGGCGGCTCGCCACGGGGTCGGACCGACTTTGTCGGCCTTCCGGTGGCGGGGTCGGTAACTGCTCCGTTGGTGCTCCATCGGCGGCGAGCCTAAGAAGGGCACACGAGGACGCACCAGGCCCACGGCGCAACCACAAGCTCGGTTTAATGCGCGGTTAGAGTTGGCCCCCGTGACCACTCCCGCGAACCCGGGTCGAGACTTCGATGGTGACGTACCGCGTCAACCCGAGAACGCATCGGAAACCGAACCGGTTCGACTGACCGCGTGGATTCGTGGACGAGTCCAGGGCGTGGGCTTCCGGTGGTGGACCCGGAGCCGCGCGCTCGAGCTCGGTCTGGCCGGCTGGGCCCGGAACGCGTCCGACGGCCGGGTGGAGGTCGTCGCCGAGGGACCGCGCCGGGACTGTGACGCATTGCTGAGGCTCTTGCGCAGCAGCGAGACGCCTGGGTCAGTAGAGGACGTAATTGACCGATTCAGCCCTGCGAAAGGCGGGCTGTCGGGTTTTTCTGAGCGCTGAGCAAAAGTTTTCCGCACGAAACCCGGGGTATCGCTAAATGTGGCGGACTCCATCCCCACCGCTGGCGTGACCTAGGCCGCGTGAGCCCGTAAGCTGTTTTGCGGACCATTTCAGTGGACTGCGTGACAGGGGTTAACCGCCGCCCCAACACGTACCGGCCCTGCGATGACCAGCCCGTCAGTGGGCGCCGGTCTCGCGCCGAGGGTCGGTGTTTCGCGCGTCCACAGGTCGCCATACACACAGGCGTCGAACGCCCATACGAGGAGACACCATGGCTAAGGCCCTCTTCGGCCACGTCGGCAATGTTGCCGATGGTCGACTGCGCGACGAGGTAGTTCGGCTGCGCGGGTCGGTACGGACGTTGGAGTTCGAGATCGCTCGACTCCGCGCCGAGAACGACCGGCTCTCCGCCGAGCTCTCCGACCGCGATTCGGAGCTGAGCCGGGTGGCTGAGCTGGAGCACCAGCCCGTCTGACCCGGCAATTCAGCTGGGCGATCGCGGAGGGCCGCCGCACCGGCCCGTACCGACACGACCCCGACTGCGCGAGTTGCTGCTGGTGGGGAAGGTATGGTCCAGTAAACCTTCCCCCACCCGCGCCGCCGGAGAACCGTGCATCTCAAGAGCCTCACGCTGAGGGGCTTCAAGTCCTTCGCCTCGTCGACGACCCTGCGCTTCGAGCCGGGAATCACGTGCGTCGTCGGGCCGAACGGTTCCGGCAAGTCGAACGTCGTCGACGGAATCGCCTGGGTGCTCGGTGAGCAGGGGGCCAAGGCGCTGCGTGGCGGCAAGATGGAAGACGTCATCTTCGCCGGTACCGCGGGCCGGGCGCCGCTCGGCCGGGCCGAGGTCACGCTGACGATCGACAACCACGACGGCGCGTTGCCGATCGAGTACACCGAGGTGTCGATCACCCGGCGTCTGTTTCGTACCGGCGACTCCGAGTACGAGATCAACGGCGATCCCTGCCGTCTGCTCGACATCCAGGAGCTGCTGTCCGACTCCGGCATCGGCCGTGAGATGCACGTCATCGTCGGCCAGGGGCAGCTCGACAGCGTCCTGCAGTCGCGTCCGGAAGATCGGCGCGGGTTCATCGAGGAGGCGGCCGGCGTCCTCAAGCACCGCAAGCGCAAAGAGAAGGCGCTGCGGAAGCTCGACGCGATGCAGGCCAACCTCACCCGGCTGACCGACCTCACCGCCGAGCTGCGGCGTCAGCTCAAGCCGCTCGGCCGGCAGGCCGAGGTCGCGCGCCGCGCGGCCGGCGTGCAGTCCGCGCTGCGCGATTCGCGCCTGCGCCTGCTCGCCGACGACCTGGTGACGCTGCGGACCGCGCTGGAACAGGACGTCGCCGACGAGGCCGCGGTGCGCACCCGCCGCACCCAGGTCGACGCCGACCTCGAGACCGACCGGGCCCGCGAGGCCCAGCTCGACGCCGAGATGGCGGCCGACGCGCCGGTGCTGGCCCGGGCCCAAGACACCTGGTACCGGCTGTCGGCATTGCAGGAACGTTTCCGTGGGCTGGCCCAACTGGCCGACGAGCGGCTGCGCTACCTGTCCGCCGAGCCCGAGGAGAGCCGCCCGACCCGCGACCCCGAGGCCCTGGAGCGCGAGGCCGCGGTCGTCCGCGAGCAGCACGAGGCGCTCACCGAGGCGCTCGAGGCCGATCAGGACCGGCTGGCCGAGGCCACCGAGGCCCGCGCCGAGTACGAGCGCCGGGCCTACGACGCCGAGCGCGCCCACGTCGCCGCGATGAAGGCCGTCGCCGACCGCCGTGAGGGCCTGGCCCGCCTCACCGGGCAGGTCAACGCGCTGCGCACCCGGGCGACCGCGGCCGAGGACGAGATCGCCCGCCTGTCGGCGTCGCTCGCCGAGGCCCGCGGCCGGGCCGACGAGGCGCAGGGCGAGCTCGACGTCGCCCAGGAGGCCGCCGAGGGGCTCGACGAGGGCGACACCGACCTGTTCGCCCGGCACGCGGCCGCCCGCGAGGAACTGGAAGCCGCCGAGGCGCGAGTCCGCGAGCTGACCCAGTCCGAGCGCGTCGCCGAGCGCGAAGCGTCGGAATGGAAGGCCCGGCAGGAAGCCCTGGCGCTCGGTCTGTCGCGAAAGGACGGCGCGGGAGCGCTGCTGGGCGCCGGAGACCACGTGCCCGGGCTGCTGGGCAGCGTCTCCGCGCTGCTGTCGGTCGAGGCCGGGTACGAGGCGGCCCTGGCGGCCGCGCTCGGCGCGCTCGCCGACGCGGTCGCGGTCGCGTCCGTGGAGTCGGCCGCGGACGCGATCGAGTGGTTGCGGTCGGCCGACGCCGGCCGCGCGACGCTGCTGGTCTCGTCCGGTCCGTCGGACTCCGACGGGCCCTGGCCGATCCTGCCGGACGGCTCCCGCTGGGCGGTCGACCTGATCAAGGTCGACGACGACCTACGCCCGACGGTGCGGCGCGTGCTCCACCAGGTCGCGTTCGTTCCTACTCTGGACGCCGCTCGCGCGCTGATCTCGCGGGAACCGGGTGTCCGGGCCATCACGCCCGAGGGCGACGTGGTCGGCGCGCTCGAAGCCGCCGGTGGCGCCGCCCGGGCGCAGAGCGCGCTGGAGATCCAGGCCGCCGTCGACGACGCCCGCGATCACCGGGCCGAGGCCGAGCGCCGCGGCGAACGCCTCCGGGCCCAGCTGGACGCCGCCCGCGCCGAGGCCGAGTCGCGCAAGGAGAAGGTGCGGGTCGTCGCGGCCGCGCAGAAGGAGGCCGAGGGGGCCCGGCACCAGGCCTCCCGGCGCATCGCCGAGCTGGCGGCCGCGGCCCGGTCGGCCCGGGGGGAGTCCGACCGGCTGGCCCAGGGACGGCAGCGGGCCGAGGAGGCGCGCGACAAAGACCTCGAAGGCCTGGCCGCGCTGGAGGAACGGCTGGTCGCCGCGGAGGAGACCCCGCTGGACGACGAGCCGTCGACCGACGAGCGGGACGAATTCAACGCGCTGGCCAGCCAGGCCCGGCAGAACGAGATGGAGGTCCGGCTCGCGGTCCGGACGGCCGAGGAGCGGGTGCGGTCGCTGGCCGGCCGGGCCGAGTCGCTGGAGCGGGCGGCCGCGTCCGAGCGGGCCGCCCAGGCCCGGGCGGCGGCGGCCCGGGCTTCGCGGGCCCGCGGGGCGTCGGTGGCGCGGGCCGTGTCGGGTGGCGCCCGGGTGGCGCTGGGGCGGATCGAGACGTCGCTGGTGGCCGCGGCCGACGAGCGGGACGCGGTCGCCGAGGCCCGGGTGGCCCGGGAGGCCGAGCTGACCGGCGTGCGGGCCCGGGTGCGCGAACTGGCGGCCGAGATGGACCGCCTCACCGACGCGATGCACCGCGACGAGGTGGCCCGGGCCGAGCAGCGGATGCGGATCGAGCAACTGGAGTCCAAGGCCGCCGACGACTTCGCGATCGACGTCGACACGCTGGCCAACGAGTACGGGCCGCAGATGCCGGTGCCGCCGACCCAGGCCGAGATCGCCGAGGCCGAGAAGAACGGCGAACCACCGCCGGCCGCGCTGCCGTACCACCGCCCGACGCAGGAGAAGCGGGCCGCGAAGGCCGAGCGGGACCTGCAGCTGCTGGGCAAGGTCAACCCGCTGGCGCTGGAGGAGTTCGCGGCGCTGGAGGAGCGGTTCAAGTTCCTGTCGACGCAGCTCGAGGACCTGAAAGACACCCGGCGCGACCTGCTGCTGGTCGTCAAGGAGGTCGACGACCGGATCCTCGAGGTGTTCAAGTCGGCGTTCGAGGACACTCAGCGCGAGTTCGAGATCGTGTTCCGGACGCTGTTCCCGGGCGGGGAGGGCCGGATCTTCCTGACCGACCCGGACGACCTGCTGATGACCGGTATCGAGGTGGAGGCGCGGCCGCCGGGCAAGAAGGTGAAGCGGCTGTCGCTGCTGTCGGGTGGGGAGCGGTCGCTGACCGCGGTGGCGCTGCTGGTCGCGATCTTCCGGGCCCGGCCCTCGCCGTTCTACGTGATGGACGAGGTCGAGGCGGCCCTGGACGACACCAACCTCGGGCGGTTGATCACGCTGCTGGAGCAGCTGCAGGACTCGAGCCAGCTGATCATCATCACGCACCAGAAGCGGACGATGGAGATCGCGGACGCGCTGTACGGGGTGTCGATGCGGGGGGACGGGATCACGCAGGTGATCAGCCAGCGCCTGAAGGACACGGCGACGGCTTAGACCGAGCCGGCGGGTACCACCCACTCGGTGGCCTGTCCGGTGACCCCGGCAATCGTGTCGAAGTCCCGGTCGTAATGCAGCACAGTCAGCCGCGCCCGCGCCGCCACGACCGCCAGCAGGAGATCGGGGACTGATGGCGCCCGGTGGTGACCGCGCGGAACGAGGTTGCGCAGCACGCCCAACGCTTGGTCCCACACCCGCTCATCGATCGCCGTCCACGTGAACATGGACAGGAACTCGTCTTTGAGACGCTCGTAGTCACGCCGGCTGCGTGCGCTGCGCAGGAACTCCAGCTCGGTCGCGGAACACAGTGACACCAGACCGCGGGAGAGCAGCGAATCCAGGCGGTCACGTACTGGCGCGAGGTGATAGCGCGCCAGCACGCTGGTGTCGGCGATGTACCCGGTCATGCCCGGAGGCTGCGGTCGTGCTCCTCGTCGACCATGTGGGCGACCATCGGCCAGTTCGCCGGATCAGCCATGAACGCCCGCCCCCGGTCACGGGCCTCCTGGACGACCTGGCGGAAGGCAGCCTCGACGGCCTCGGCGGGTGTTCCGACCCTCATCGCACGCTGAGCGGCGTTCAGCAGCATCGGGTCGATGTCGATGGTGATCTGGGTCATGGGGCGCCTCCTCGGGTCGGCTTTCTGGTGTGAGGAAGCGTAACTGTCAGTGAGGGGCAGCGGCAGGGGGATTGTGGGCGCTGTGGATATCAGCGGGAGGCTCGGTAGTAGTAGCCGTTCTCGTAGCAGAAGTAGTCGTCGCCGGCCGAGCCGGACTCCTCGTAGGTCTCGGTTCCGTAGCTCATGACTGCCTCCTCCTCGATCCGTCGCTGACACACCGAGAATGACCCCGCCGAGCAGCGGGGTCGTTCTCGTGAGCGACGTCCGGAGTGTTAGCTGAGCTGCGCTCGGGCCGGGAACGGCGCGATCGGTTCCGCGGTCGTGTCGTCCCGCCACGACAGCGGCGTCTGGTTCACCGTCGCCAGGCGCGGCGCGCTGCCCGGCGTCCGCAAGGCGCGTTCGAGACTGAACCTCGCCACCCGCCCATCGATCACCAGAGTGCCGAGCTCGTTGCCGTAGAACGGACCGGCGAGCCGGTCCCACCGCACGGCGGACTTCTTCACCTTGGCCCAGCGGGCCAACGGCCGCGCGATCGCGGCCGCCGTGCGGCTCCACCCGATCGTGAACCCGACCTTGATCGCCTGCGGAACCGTCTGGTGCACCGGCGACACGACGAGTTGGTACACCGGCACCGACCCCGGCGGGTCGAACGACGCCTTGGCCACGTACGCGTGGTGGACGTCCCCGGAGAGCACGCTGATGCTGGCCGGCTTCGGCCCCCGCTCACCCCGCGAGACCTCGGCCAGCAGCTCCCCGAGCCGCTCGAACGACTGCGCGAACGCGCCCCAGTGCTCCAGGTCGGCCGCGCGGCGCACGACCTCGCCGAACTTGGCCATCCGCGGGCCGCGCGAGCCCGCGCAGATCGCCTCGTTCCAGTTCTCGATGTGGTGGATCGCCCACGGCAACAACCACGGCAACGACGACGCGATGAGCAGGTGGTCGTAGTCGCCCTCGAACTGCTCGGCGAGCCAGGCGAACTCGGCGTCGCTGATCATCGTCCGCTCGGTCGGGGTCAGGACGCGCCCGCAGCGGGTGTCGACGACCACGACCCGGGTGCGCCCGTAGTCGATCGTGTAGCTCCAGCGCATGCCGGCCGCGTCCTGGTCGCCGTCGACCTCGCCGTCCGCGGTCTCGGCCAGCTTCTCCAGCATCGGAGCGGCGTCGACACCGGCGTCGCCGGCGGCCCGGACCGCGAGCCACATCGGGTCGGTCGCCAGGGCGGCCGGGGAGAGATTCCCTAAGTGCTGGTACACCCAGTAGCTGGTCAGGCCGCCGATGATGCGGTCGCGCCACCAGGAGGTGGCCTCGATGTCCCGCCGCCATTCGTACGAGGTGTTCCAGTCGTCCCGGACGTCGTGGTCGTCGAAGATCATCGCGCTCGGCACGTTCGCGAGCAGCCAGCGGATGTCGGGGTCGCTCCACGACTCGGAGTAGAGCGCGGTGTACTCCTCGTAGTCCGCGACCTCGAGGAACGGCGGCGCGTCGACCGGTCGCCGGGACCTGATGTACTCCTGCGTCTTCGGCGACGTGCTGTCGGCGTACACCTGGTCGCCGAGCAGCAGGACGGCGTCGGGCCAGCGGTCGGGCTCCTGGGTCGCCATCCGCTGGGAGTAGGTGTCGAGCGCGTCGGGCTCGTAGCCGAGCTGCTCGAGCGCGTCCGGGGTGGCGTGCCGGCAGGACCCGAAGATCAGCCGCTGCGGCCGATCGGGGTCGAGCGTCCGCAGGAGCGACGGCGGGTAGTTCGAGCCCGGTTGCGGCCAGACGAGGTGGTCGTCGAGCGTGACCTGGTACTCCTGCTGGGAGCCCGGCTCCAGGCCGTCGACCACCACCAACGCGTAGTGGTGGCCGTGCACCTCGAACGTGCGGGCCCGGCGTCCCAGCACGTCGACTTCGCAGGCCGTGTCGGTCTCCACCCACACGGTCACGCTGGTCTCGGTGACGTGCCGCAGCACCGGACCCAGTTCGAGCTCAGCCATTCGTTCATCATCCTTCATCCCGGCATCGACCGGATGACCGCCGGGTGAGCGGTTGCTGTGGAGCCACGACGACGAAGGAAGCACGGGTCTGACAGGATTCGTGTCATGGAGTACCTGATCCTCGGAGCAGTCCTGCTCGTCGTCCTGATCGGCGCGGGCATCGGGCTGCTGGTTCCGCGTCGCCGCGGGCGCATCGACCTGCCCCCGGTGACCCCGGGCCAAGTCGCCGACGAGGTGTCGGGCGGCACCGACACGCTGGCGCCTCCGGAACCGGAAGAGGCGCAGGTCGTCGAGCCGGCTCCGCCGGCGCTCGACGTCCCGGAGCCGACCGCGGGTCGGTTGGTCCGCCTACGCTCCCGGCTCTCCCGGTCGCAGAACGCGCTCGGCCGCGGCCTGCTGACCCTCCTCTCCCGCGATCACCTCGACGAGGACGATTGGGAAGAGGTCGAAGACACCCTGATCACGGCCGACGTCGGAGTCGCCGCCACGACCGAGATCGTCGAGCGGCTGCGCGAGCGGACCCGGGTACTGGGCACGCGTGACCCGTCGGAGTTGCGGGCGTTGCTGGCCGAGGAGTTGATCGCGGCGATCGGGGCGGACGCCGACCGGTCGCTGCACACGGCGCCGCACGAGGATCGTCCGGCGGTGCTGCTGATGGTCGGCGTGAACGGGGTCGGCAAGACCACGACCTGCGGAAAGGTCGCGCGGGTGCTGGTCGCCGACGGCCGCACGGTGCTGCTCGGCGCGGCCGACACGTTCCGGGCCGCGGCCGCCGATCAGCTGCAGACCTGGGGCGAGCGGGTCGGCGCCGAGACCGTGCGCGGCCCCGAAGGTGCCGACCCCGCTTCGGTGGCGTTCGATGCAGTTCGGCAGGGAATTGCGGCGAAGGTGGATACCGTGCTCGTAGACACCGCCGGCCGGTTGCAGAACAAGGTGGGCCTCATGGATGAGCTCGGCAAGGTCAAGCGGGTGATCGAGAAGAACGGGCCGGTCGACGAGACCCTGCTCGTGCTCGACGCCACCACCGGTCAGAACGGGTTGCTGCAGGCCCGGGTGTTCACCGAGGTCGTCGACGTCACCGGCGTGGTGCTGACGAAGCTCGACGGCACCGCGAAGGGCGGCATCGTCATCTCCGTCCAGCGCGAGCTCGGGATCCCGGTGAAGCTGATCGGGCTGGGCGAGGGTCCGGACGATCTGGCTCCGTTCGAGCCGGCCGCGTTCGTCGATGCGCTCCTCGGCGAGGCAGCGTGACCCAACAGGAGATCCCGCTCGAGGGCGGCAGCGTCAGCACGGTCGTCCGGGTCGGTGACACCGTCCGCCGGACGGCCGGCCCGTGGACGCCGGCCGTGCACGCGCTGCTGCGTCACCTCGAGGCGGTGGGGTTCACCGGTGCACCCCGCGCTTTCGGTATCGACGAGAAGGGCCGCGAGGTCCTCTCGTATCTCGACGGCGAGACCGGCGAGTACCCGCTGAAGCCGCACTGGACGACTGACGAGGCGCTGGTCACGGTCGCGACGATGCTGCGGCTGTTCCACGATGCGCAGGCCGGGTTCGTGCCGCCGCCGGGCACCCGCTGGCGGAGTTTCGGGCCGCCGCCGCCCGACACCGAGGTGATCTGTCACCACGACGCGGCGCCGCACAACGTCGTCTGGCGGCCGGACGGGACGCTGGCGATGATCGACTTCGATCTCTCGTCGCCCGGGGCGCGGATCTACGACGTGGCGTACTCGGCCTGGACGTGGGTGCCCCTGTTCTCGGATCGCGATTCGCGGACGCTCGGCTGGCGGCACCCCGACCGGCCGCGGCGGCTCCGCCTGTTCGCGGACGCGTACGGGCTGACGCCGCGGGACCGGGCTCGGCTGGTGCGGACGATAAGGACGCGGATCGTCGATCACATCGAGGGGATCCGGCGGATGGCGGAGGCGGGGGAGCCGGCTTTCGTGCGGATCGTGCAGAAGGGTCACCTGAAGCGTCCGGTGCGGGATCTGCGCCTGATCGACCACGAGCGTCATCTGTTGGAACACGCTCTGCGCTAGGCCCGGCGCGGTCTGGGTGGCAGAGCTCAGCGAATCGGGCGGCGCTTGAACCAGCGGCGGATGGGGGCCTTCGGCTCGCGGGCTTCCAGTTCCTCGCGGGCCAGGTCGGGGAGCTCGTTCGCGGCCCGGAGGTGGTGGGCGAAGGCCAGCCCGTCGGCGTAGGAACCGGCCGGTGGGCGGCCGGCGGCCCACTGGACGAACCGGGGCAGGTAGGCCGGGCCGAGGCTGCCCGCGAGCAGGGGCCAGGCCTTCCCCACTTCGCCGGCCCGCTTGCGCAGCAGCGCTCGCCGGGCGGCGTCCACCCGGGTCGCGTCGAAGCCCGAGGGCAACGGGCCGCCGGCCACGAGGGCCGCCACCAGAGCGGCCTGCGCCACCCCAAGGGCCGCCACACCACCCGCCCCTTCCTCAGCGCCCCCGCCCGCGGTGCCTCCCGCACCCACCCCAGCGTCTTCGGCCGCCGGGTGGGCCGCAGTGTCTGCATCCGTGGTGCCCCTCGGGGCGGAATCGTGGGTCATCGGGGGTGGGCGGCGGTGGCGCCGGCCTTCACGGCGGCGGCGATCGACGTCAGTTCGGCTCTCAGTTCCTCGGCCGGCGGGTACGCGCCGTCTCGTTCGAGCAGCCAGCCGGCTGGGGTGACCCGCTCGGACAGCGCGGTCACCAACTCCAGCACCTCCGGCGGGACGGCGTCCGTGTGGGTGTCGTGATAGAGCCCCTCGTGCTCGCGTCCGCCCGCCACGTGCACGTACGCCACCCGATCGAGCGGCAACCGGTCTAGCAGCGCCAGCGGATCGTGGCCCCGGTTCCTCGCATTCGCGTAGACGTTCGCGATGTCCAGCAGCAGCAGTGCGCCGGTGCGGTCCAGTACCGCGGTGAGGAAGTCGGCCTCGTCGTACTCGTCGTCGGGCCAGTCGAACAGCGCGGCGATCGGCTCCAGCGCCAGCGGCACGTCGAGTTCCGCGACCGTGCGCGCGTAGTTCGCGACCAGCGCGTCCACCGCCGCGCGGGTCCGCGGCACCGGGAGCAGATGACCCGCCTCGACGTCCCCGGCGCGGACGAACGCGATGTGCTCGCTCACCAGCGGAGCGTCCACCAGAGCGGCGCAGGCGGCCAGGTGGCGCACGCGCTCGGCCGACACCGGCTCGGCCCCGCCGAGGGAGAGCCGGACGCCGTGCGGCACGACGGTCACCCGGCGCTCGCGCAGCCCGGCCAGAGGCCCGGAGAGCGGGCCGTGTGGGTGCAGGCCCTCGGCGACGACCTCGACGAACCGCAGCCCCGGCAGGTCGGCGACGATCCCGGCGATCTCCGGCCGCCATCCGACGCCCACCCCGAGATCAGGAAGCACGACCCACCACACCCTTCACCACAGCCGTACCCTCCGCCACATCCTCGACGGATCAGCCACCACATCCGCCCCCGCCCCCGCAGCTCGACCCGCCCCCGCAGCTCGATCCGCTCGAGCACGACGACCCGCTGTCGACGTACGACGACCCGCCGCTCGACGCGGCCGCTATCCGGTGCAGCTCGGCCTCGGCCGCGAACGCCGGGTCCGCGGCCATCAGCGCCGCGGTGCCCCAGAGCGCGACGCCCATCGCGGCCCCGCCCGCGCCGTACGCGGCCCAGGACGGCGACAGCTTCGGATCCAGGTGCTCGTGCTGCCGGGTCGCCGCCCGGACGACCGACGCCCCGGCCGCGGTGCGACCCGGCGGGCGGCGCAGGACGAACCACGCCAGGACCGCCGCGGCCGCGACGAGCAGCAGGCCCAGGTAGAAGACCGGCTTGCCGCGCTCCATCCCGATCCAGTACCGGACCAGGCCCAGCGCGAGCACCGGCAGCATGATCAGCCCGGCGGCCCGGTAGTTCGTCCGCTGGGCGTCGGACAGCACCAGGCCGGCGTCGGCCAGGGAACGGCGGGTCTTCTCCACCGCGGACCGGACGCGGGAGTCCTCGGTCAGCGGCCCGACGTGCCGCTTACCGCCACTGATCGCCCGCCGGACGGCGGCCTCCACCGGAGGCAGATCCTTGGGCGACTTCCCGACGGCCGTCACCCCGCCGCGCTTGGCCGCGCCGACGAGACGCCGGGCTCGCAGCCCGGAGACCGCGGCCTGCACCACCCGAGCCGGCCCACCGGCCAGATAGGCCAGCGCAAACGGATCGGTCACGGCCGAGCCGGCCGACGACCCACGCGCGATACCCCGCCGCACCGCGACGGTCAGCACGACCGCGGCCACGATCAGCACCCCGTAGCCGAGCAGGAACGTGGGCCCGGAGATGCCCCAGGTGTCACCCGGCGCCGCTAGCCCCCGCATCCGCCACCCCCGCACCCGCCACCGCCGCAGCTCGACCCGCCCGAGCACGACGACGAACTGCTGCACGACGACCCACCACTGTCGACGTACGACCCGGACGAGTTGGCCGCGGCCGCCTGCCGGATCTGGGCCTCGGCCGCGAACGCCGGGTCGGCCGCGATCAGCGACGCGGTACCGAACAGCGCGACGCCCAGCGCGGCCCCGCCCGCGCCGTACGCGGCCCACGACGGGTTGTACGACGGCTGGAGGTGCGAGTTGCGCGACGACTCGGCGCGGATGGTCTCGCGCACCGCCCGGCCGCTCAGCGGCGCCGGTTGGCGGAGCAGGAAGAGCTGCGCCAGCCCGAGGAAGACCAGCAGGAACAGCAGGTTGCTGATCGGCTTGCCGTTGGCGGAGCCGGCGAGGGCCCGCAGGACGCCGAGCGCGATCACCGGCGCCACCAGCAGGCCGACGAGCCGGAACGTCGTGCGCTGCGAGGCCGACAGGAACAGACCGTCGAGCTCCAGCCGGGTGCGCAGCGGCTCGATCGTGGACACCACGCCGGGGTCCTTGGCGATGGTCCAGACCCGGGTGCAACCGTTCCCGATCGCGTGGTGGACGGCGAGCTCGACCGGGTGCAGGCCGCTGGTCGACCAGCTGCGGACCGTGACGCCCCCGCCGGAGACCGCGTCGACGAGCCCACGGGCCCGCAGACCGGCGATGGCCGCCTCGACGACCCGGTTCACCCCGCCGCTGAGTAACGCGAGTGCGAACGGATCGGACACCGGCCGGGCCGCCCCGCCCGCCCGGCCTCGGCTGATTCCCCGCCGTAGCAGCAGCGTGAGCCCGATCGCCGCGACACCGAGGACCGTCAGCCCGAACAGGAACGTCGGACCGGGGATGCCCCAGGTGTCACCGGGAGCCGCGAGGGTCTTCATCGGGCGCCTCCACCGCGTCGCCGGCCCGGCGGTTGTGATCCCGGGCCTCCTGCTGCCCGAGGATCGCACGCACCACCGACAACTGGCTCCAACGTGTCGGTACGGCGACACGGTCGGACCGCCACCGACCGGCCAACCGGCCCGACCCCGGCCCGAACCGACGCCCGGCCGGCGCGCCGTTCACCCCCGGCTCCGACCGAGCCGGAGCCGGGGGCGAAGCCGGAGCCGGACCAGGAGAGGGGCCCGCTCCGGTCCGCAGCAGAACCTCGGCCAACCCCGACCGGGTAGCCACCAGCAGCACCGTGTCACCGGCCGCGAGTTCGGCGTCCGGCGACGGGCTCCAGGTCAGCACCCGGGTCCGCCCCCTGGAGCGCTCCTGCGCGAACACCCGGACCCGGCCGCTCACCTCCAAGGCCCGCAGCGGCCGGCCGTCGGCCGGCGAACCCGCGCCGACCGGCACCTCGGCCACCAGCAGCACCCGGCGTCCGTGCCCGATCGCGGCCTTCACCTCGCGTCCGAGCATCGCGGCCAGGAACACCGGTGCGGCCGCCGCCGAGACCGAGAGCGAGACCGCCTGGGGGAGTGCGCCGGTGATCCGGTCGGACAGGTCCTGGTCGAACAGCCGCAGGACGATCCGGACGTCCTGGTCGAGCGCCCAGACCGCCAGCCCCACCTCGACGTTCGCGGTGTCGTCGTCGGTGGCCGCGACGACGCTCCGGGCCCGGTGGGCCCGGGCCGCGTACAGCGTGTGCTCGTCGCTGGCGTCCCCCCGCACGATCGGGACGCCCAGCCGGCGGGCGAGCCCGGCGTCCGGCGACGTGTCGATGCCCACCACCGGGACGCCGGAAGCGCGCAGCTGCTCGACCATCCGCACCCCGATCGTCCCCAGCCCGCACACCACGACGTGGCCGGAGATCGAGCCGACCGGCGGACCGAGCGCGCCCGACAGCCGGCTGCCGAGCAGATCGTCGATCGCGAACGCGGTGATCAGCGCGATCAGGACGACGCCGGCCAGCATCGACCCGGCGACGAACAGCGTGACCCCGGTGCCCGACCCCTCGACGCCGTCCGGCGCCCCGGTCGTCAGCGTCGAGACCATGTTGTAGAACGCGTCCAGCCAGCTCATCCCCAGGCCGCTGCGGCGCAGCACGATCGTGCCCACCACGACCAGCGCGCACAGCCCGGCCAGCGCCCACCGCAGCCGTCCGCTGGCCCAGCCGGTGACCGTGCCCGGCCAGTTCATCCGGAGCCGGCGCCGAGCCGGCGGCACGATCCGGAGCGCGGGGGCCCCGAGCACCAGTTCGGCGTCCGGCACGTCCCGGTCGGGGAGCAGCTCGGTGCCCTCCGGCTCCGAGCGGTCGGGCCGGGCCAGCACGACCAGAGGCGCCCCCGCGACCGTGTCCGGCGGCCCGGCGTTGAGCGTCCGGCCGCCGATCTCGATCAGCTGCTGCCCGTCGCCGAGCGCGGCGTCGACGAACGACGGCGCGGCGATCAGCGACGACGACAACACCGAGCAGTTCGGCCGGAAGAGTGCCTCGACCCGGGCGGCCAGCTTCTCGTCGTACATCCGGATCACCAGCCGGACCGAGCCGTTGAGCTCGCGCCCGGAGAGTGCGGCGTGCAGGTTGGCGGCGTCCTCCTCGTAGAGCAGCACGAGAACGGCGGCCGCCCCGACCCCGGCCGCCTTCAGCACGGCCTTGTCGCGGCCGGATCCGACCAGGATCCGGGCCCCGGCCCGGCGCAGGTGCGCGACGAACGGACCCTCGTCGTCCTCGACGACGACGGTCACCCATCCCGGGGGTAGACCGTCACCGCGTGTAGTCCTCCCGGTCGCGATGTCCTCGAGCCGGCCCAGGTCCTCGACGAGTCGCGTGGCCAGCGCGTCGGATCCGACCAGGACGATCGGAGAGTGCGTACGTAGTAACTCCGGCAAGTCGGCTCCAGTCCCGGTTTCTGGGCGTCATTGCCCGGGATAGTACGGATTTCTGCAGGTCAGCGCGCCGCGACCGGCAAACGTCGCCGCGAAGAGTTAACTGGCAAGAAACACAGCGTCACGAGCAAGAAACTCGTCGGAACGCCCGTCGAAACGTCGTCCCAGCACGCTTGCCCCGACGCAGACACGAGGGTCACCGGCCCTCCACCCACTGCGGTGACCCCCACATCAGTTCCTTCGGAAGGAGGGGCATGGAAGAGCTCCAGAAGGCGGTCGAAGCTGCTGCCGCCAGCGCAAACGCTGCGTGGCTACTCGCAGCCAGCGCACTCGTGCTGTTCATGACGCCCGGCCTCGCGTTCTTCTACGGCGGCATGACCCGTGCCAAGTCCGTGCTCAACATGATCATGATGAGCTTCGGCTCGATCGCCGTGGTCTCGATCCTCTGGGTCATCTACGGCTACTCCCTCGCCTTCGACGACGACGCGTTCGGCGGCCTCGTCGGTGGCCTGGGCAAGATCGGCCTGAAGGGCGTCATCACCGACGTCCCCGGTGCCCTTCCCGAAACGATCTTCTCCGCGTTCCAGCTGATGTTCGCGATCATCACGGTCGCGCTGATCTCCGGTGCGATCGCCGACCGGGCCAAGTTCGGCGCGTGGATGGTCTTCGCCGGTGTCTGGGCGACGATCGTCTACTTCCCGGTCGCGCACTGGGTGTTCGCGTTCGACAGCGACACCGCCAAGGGTGGCTGGATCGCCAACCAGCTCGGCGCGCTCGACTTCGCCGGTGGAACAGCGGTCCATATCAACGCGGGTTCCGCCGGTCTGGCGCTGGCGTTGGTGCTCGGCAAGCGTAAGGGCTGGCCGAAGGAGTCGTTCAAGCCGCACAACCTGCCGCTGGTGCTGCTGGGCGCGGGCATCCTGTGGTTCGGCTGGTTCGGCTTCAACGCCGGTTCGGCCGTGGCCGCGAACAACCTCGCCGGCGTCGCGTTCATCAACACCCAGGTCGCGACCGCTTCCGCGCTCGCCGGCTGGCTGATCGTCGAGAAGATCCGCGACAAGCACGCGACGACGCTGGGCGCGGCGTCCGGTGCGGTCGCCGGTCTGGTCGCGATCACCCCGGCCTGTGGCTCGGTCAACCCGGTCGGTGCGGTCATCCTCGGTGTCCTCGCCGGTGCGATCTGCGCCCTGGCCGTGGGCCTGAAGTACCGCTTCGGCTTCGACGACTCGCTCGACGTCGTCGGCGTCCACCTGGTCGGCGGTCTGTTCGGGTCGCTGATCATCGGTCTGCTGGCCACCGAGACCGTCACCGGCGGCGCCAACGGCCTGTTCTACGGCGGCGGCTTCTCCCAGCTGGGCAAGCAGGCCATCGCGGCCTTCGCGGTCCTCGCCTACTCGTTCGTGCTCACGTACATCATCGGCTTCATCATCGACAAGACGATGGGCTTCCGGGTGGACGAGGAGACCGAGATCGAGGGCATCGACACCGGAGTTCACGCCGAGTCCGCGTACGACTTCGTGTCGGGCAGCAGCACGCGCTCGACGATCATCGGTGGTGCCGCTCCGGCTGGTATCAACGACCAGAGCGTCCGCGAAGCGGCGCCGGCCGGTAAGGAGTAGAGCCCGATGGCCAAGCTGGTCACCGCAGTCATCAAGCCGTTCAAGCTGGAGGACGTCAAGGGCGCCCTCTCGGCGCTGGGCATCGCGGGCCTCACGGTCTCCGAGGTCCAGGGCTACGGACGGCAGAAGGGCCACACCGAGGTCTACCGGGGCGCCGAGTACCAGGTCGACTTCGTGCCGAAGGTCAAGATCGAGGTCGCGGTCGACGACATCGAAGCGGCCAAGGTCGTGGACGCGCTGGTCGCCGCCGCCCGCACGGGCAAGATCGGCGACGGCAAGGTGTGGGTCACCTCGATCGACGAGGTGGTCCGGGTCCGTACCGGCGAGCGCGGACTCGATGCCCTCTGACAGGCAGAACGGAAGCCTGAACGGGCCGGCCGGGTCGAACACCGACCCGGCCGGTCGTCAGGCTCCGTGGGGGCCCGCCGGTCCACCGTCCCGGGCCCAGCTCTCCGACACGCTCGACCGCTGGCTGGCCGGCCTGCTGCCGCCGGTCGCGGGGGTCGCCCTGGTCGCCGTGGGCAGCCTGGGGCGCCGGGAAGTCGTCGCCCACAGCGACGTCGACCTGGTGCTCCTCCACACCGGACACGCACGGATCGGCGAGATCGCCGAGTCGGTCTGGTACCCGATCTGGGACTCGCCGGTCGGCCTCGACCACGCGGTCCGCACCGTCGACGAGGCCGTGTCGGTGGCCCGCAGCGACGTGAAAGCAGCACTCGGCCTGCTCGACGCCAGGTACGTGGCGGGGGACCGTGCACTGGCCGACGAGCTGGCCGCGGCGGTCCGGGCCGCCTGGCGGGCCAGCCCGGCCGGGTGGCTGGGCGAGCTGCGGGAGCTCACCGAGGCGCGCTGGCACACCGCGGGCGAGCTCGCGTTCCTGCTCGAACCCGACCTGAAGGAAGCCCGCGGCGGCATCCGCGACGCGGTCACGCTCCGCGCGCTGGCCTACGCCCAGCTCGTGGATGCGCCCCGCGGCAGCGTGCGGGACGCGTACCGGTTGCTGCTCGATGCGCGCGACGCGCTGCACCGGTCGGCCGACCGGCCGTTGGACCGCCTGCTCCTGGCCGAGCAGGACGCGGTCGCGGCCGCTCTGAACTACGCCGACGCCGACGCGCTGCTGCACGACGTCGCCGACGCGGCCCGCACCATCGCGTACGCGACCGACACCGCCTGGCGGCAGGTCGACGGGCTGCTGAGCAAGCGCAGACGCTGGCCGATCCGGCGGCGCTCGGCGGTGGCCCGGCGTCCGCTGGCCGACGGGGTCGTCGAGCAGAACGGCGAGGTCGTGCTGGCGCGGGGGATCGACCCGGCGACGGACGCGGTGCTGCCCCTGCGGTTCGCGGCGGCCGCGGCGGTGGCCAACATCCCGCCGGCCCGGTCGTCACTGGAGCGGCTGGCGACCGCGGCCCCGCCGCTGCCCGACGTCTGGCCGGACAACGCGCTGCAGTCGCTCGTCGCGCTGCTCGGCGCCGGTGAGCCGGCGATCGCCGTGTGGGAGGCCTGCGACCGGCACGGCCTGGTCGAGAAGTGGCTCCCGGAGTGGGGCCGCGTCCGCTCGTTGCCGCAGCGCAACGCCCTGCACCGGTACACGGTGGACCGGCACCTGGTCGCCGCCGCGGTGGCGGCGGCTCCGCTGGCCCGCCGGGTCGCGCGTCCCGACCTGCTGCTGGTCGGCGCGCTGCTGCACGACATCGGCAAGGGCCTGCCCGGTGACCACTCCGAGGTCGGGGCCGAGATCGCCGGCGGGATCGCCGTCCGCCTCGGCCTGTCGGCCGAGGACGCCGACCGGCTCGTGCGCCTCGTCCGCTATCACCTGCTGCTCCCCGACACGGCGACGCGACGCGATCTGGACGATCCGGCGACGCTGGAAGTCGTGGCCGACGCGGTCGGTCACGACGGCGTCCTGCTCGACGTCCTGCACGCGCTGACCGAGTCGGACGCCTCGGCGACCGGGCCGGCCGCCTGGAGCAGCTGGAAGGCCGGGCTGATCAACGACCTGGTCAAGCGGGTGCACGTGCTGATCGGCCAGGGGGCGCCGCCGACCGTGCGTCCGCGTCCGGCCGAGGTCTTCGCGGCCGCATCCACCCTGCCCGCGCCGGGGGAGTGCTCGGTGGCGGTGCACGGTGACGAGGTCGCGGTGATCGGCGGGGAGGGCGTCCAGCAGCTGCTCAGCCGCACGTCGGGCATCTGCGCGATCCACCGGCTCGACGTCTACGCGGCCGACGCGGGGACGTTCGACGGGCATCCGGTCGTCGTGGTGCGGGCCGCGCCGCGGTTCGGCCGGCTGCCCGATCCGGCCCTGCTCGCGGCCGACCTGCGCCGGGCGGTCGCGGGCTCGTACGACGTGGCAGCGGCGCTGGCCCGCCGGGAAGCCGAGGCGCGGGAGGGCGCGGATCCGGTGCCCCCGCAGATCAGCTGGCTGCCCGACGCGTCCACCGAGGCGACCGTCCTGGAGCTCCGGGCCGAGGACCGGCGCGGTCTGCTGCACGACGTCACGGCGGCGCTCGAGGAGTCGGGCGCGTCCGTGCGCGGTGCGCGGGTCAGCACGTTCGGGTCGGCGGTCGTCGACGCGTTCTACCTGACCGGCAACGACCTCCCGACGGAGGAGATCGGCAAGGCGGTGCTGGCCGCGGCGTCGGTGTAGACGGTCCGAAGAGGCCGGTGGGAGACCACCGGCCTTTTTGGTCTTGACGGTTTTACTCATCTAGGTAATTCTTTACTCATGCGAGTAAACGAAGATCGACAGACGCCGGCCGCGCTGGCGCGCCGAGCACAAATCATCGATTCGGCGATCGTCGCGATCGCCGAACTGGGCTACGCCCGGGCATCGTTCGGGCGGATCGCCGAGCACGCGGGCATCAGCAGCACGCGGCTGATCTCCTACCACTTCGACGACAAGCACGAGCTCATGCGCGCGGTCGCCCAGGCCGTGCTGGCCCGGGCCGCGGAGTACATGGTTCCGCGCATCGAGGCCGCCGACGGCCGCCGCGAGGCCCTGGCCGAGTACATCCGGGCGAACCTCGCGTTCATCGAGGAGCACCCGGCGCACATCCGGGCGCTGATCGAGATCGCGTCCAACGCGCGCACCGACGACGGCACCCCGCTGCTCGCGGCCGAGGGCGAGGACCCCGCGGTCCTGCTGCTGGCCGCCGAGTTCCGGGCCGGTCAGCAGGCCGGCGAGTTCCGGACGTTCGACCCGCTGGTGATGGCGCGCACGGTCCGGGCCGCGATCGACGCGTCGGCCGGTCGGGCCGAGAACGCGCCCGCCTACGCCGACGAACTGGTCACGCTCTTCGACCTGGCGACCCGCCCCCGACCGGAGGAGTCGTGATCACGATGACCCAGGCCAAGTCCACCCCCGCTCCCGGTCGCCGGGCGATGCTCGTCGCGCTCGGTCTCGATCTCGTCGCTCCGCTCGTCGTCTTCTACGGCTTACGGGCGGCGGGCGTCGACCAGTGGTGGGCGCTGCTCGCCTCGGCCGCCGTCCCGGCCGTGGTCATCGCGGCCCGCTTCGTCCGCCACCGGCGGCTCGACTTCGGCGCGCTGTTCGCGCTGACGTTGGTCGGGGCCGGGCTCGTCCTCTCCGCGCTCAGCGGCAACCCGCGCGCGCTACTCGTCCGCGACGCCTGGCTGTGGGTCGTCGGCGGCGTCGCCGGGCTCTGGCTGATCGCCTCGTGCTTCTATGGCCGGCCCGGCCTGTTCACGCTGTTCCGGTCGTTCCTGGTGACGCGGTACGGCGCGGAGCGGGTCGCGGTCTTCGAAGCCCGCTGGGACGTGGAAGCGAAGTTCCGGCACGACATGCGCGTGATCACGCTGGTCTGGGGTCTCGCGCTCACGCTCAACGCCGTCGTCACGGTGTTCATCGCCTACCTGGCGCCGATCGACGTCGCCGGCGGTGCGATGAACGTGGTGTGGCCGGCCATCGCGGTGCCGCTCTGGATCTTCCACATCGCCTACACGAGGAAGCAGGGCCTCCGGGCCTGAGGGAGGTCGACATGGATGCCCAGGTCATCGTCGCCGGCGCCGGTCCCACCGGGCTGCTGCTGGCCACCGAACTCGAACGGGCCGGTGCCTCGGTGATCGTGCTCGAGCGGCTCGCGGGCCGCACCGGCCAGTCGAAGGCACTGTCTCTCCAACCCCGGTCGGCCGAGGTCCTGCACTCGCGCGGCCTGCTCGTCTCGGCCGGGGAGCTCATCCCGGCCGGCCACTTCGCCGGGCTGCCGGTCCGGCTCGACTACTCTCCGCTGCCGACCCGGTTCCCGTATCAGGTCGGCGTCCCGCAGGCCCGGGTCGAGGACCTGCTCGAGGCCCGGTTGACCGTTCCGGTGCGCTACGGCCACGACGTCGTCGACGTCGATCAGGACGACGACGGGGTCACCGTGCACACGGACCGCGGGCCGCTCCGGGCGTCGTACCTGGTGGGCTGCGACGGGGGCCGGAGCACGGTGCGGAAGCTGCTCGGGGTCCCGTTTCCCGGGCGCGATCCGCGGGTCTCCGGGGTCGTCGCCGACGTCACGCTGGTCGACCCGGCCGGGCGGGCCCCGGCGAGTTGGGACCTGCCCTCGCTGGTGCCGATCGACGGCGCCGTGCTGACGCTGCTGCCGCTCGACGGCGGGGTGTTCCGGCTGCTGACCGCCGGTCCGGAGCAGCAGGGAACCGATCGGGACGACCCGGTGACGGCCGACGAGATCACCCGGGCGCTGGACCGGGCCTACGGTGGTTCGCCGCGGCTCGGGGAGATCCGCTGGGCGAGCCGGTTCAGCGACACGACCCGGCAGGCCGAGACGTACCGGGCCGGGCGGGTGCTGCTGGCCGGCGACGCGGCCCACGTCCACTCGCCGACCGGCGGCCAGGGCTTGAATCTCGGCCTGCAGGACGCGTTCAACCTCGGCTGGAAGCTGGCCGCGACGGTCCGGGGCACCGCGCCGGCCGGGCTGCTCGACACGTACTCCGCCGAACGGCACCCGGTGGCCGCCGAGGTGCTGGCGAACACGCAGGCCCAGGCCGTGCTCATGGTGCCCGACCCGGACGTGGCGGCACTGCGCGGAGTGTTCCAGGACCTCCTGCGCGTGCCCGGCGCCAACCGGCACCTGGCCGGACGGATCAGCGGGATCGACGTCCGCTACGAGCCCGGACGCCACCCGCTGGTGGGGGCGCGGATGCCCGACCTCGATCTGGAAGCCGACGGGTCACCGACGACCGTGGCCGGCCTGCTGCACGACGGGCAGCCGCTCCTGCTGCGCTTCGACGGGGGCGACCTCGGCGCGGTCCTCGTCCGGCCCGACGGGCACGTCGCCTGGGCAGTGGACGCCGGTGAGCGCGACGAAGAGGGGCTGGCCGCGGCCACCGAGCGCTGGTTCGGGACGCCTCAGCCGGCCCGGAACGTGCGCCGGTAGGCGTTGGGGCTCGTCCCCACCGAGGTCGCGAAGTGCTGGCGCAGTGACGCGGTCGTGCCGAAACCGGAGCGGTGGGCGATCCGGTCGACCGGCAGATCGGTCTCCTCGAGCAGCTGGCGGGCCCGATCGACGCGCAGCGCGGTGAGCCAGGGCCCGAAGCTCTGCCCGGTCTCCTGCCGGAACCGCCGGGTGAACGTCCGGACGCTCATTCCGGCGTGCGCGGCCAGCGCGTCCAGGTCGAGGGGCTCGTCCAGGTGCTCCAGCGCCCAGGCCCGGGTCGGCCCGGTCGACGCGTCGGACTGCGGCGGTATCGGCCGCTCGACGAACTGGGCCTGGCCGCCGTCGCGCCAGGGCGGGGCGACGCAGCGGCGGGCGGCGCGGTTCGCGACCTCGCTGCCGAAGTCGCGCCGGACCAGGTGCAGGCACAGGTCGATGCCCGCGGCCACTCCGGCCGAGGTCGCGATCGCGCCTTCGTCGATGAACAGCACGTCCGGGTCGAGCTCGACGTCCGGGTACCGGGCGCGGAAGTTCTCGGCCCAGAGCCAGTGGGTGGTGGCCCGGCGGCCGTCGAGCAGTCCGGCCGCGGCCAGCACGAACGCGCCGGTGCAGATGCTCGCGACCCGGGCGCCGCGGGCCGCGGCCGCGCGAATCGCGTCCAGCGCCTCGGCCGGGTACGCGCGGGTCCCCGCGGTCGCCCCGCGGACGCCGGGGATGAGCACGGTGTCGGCGGTCTCGGTCTCCTCCAGGCCGAACTTCGGCGCGATCGCGTACCCGGCCGTCGTGTCGATCGGTGCGGCCCCGGGCGAGCAGACGTGGACGCTGTAGAGGCGCCGGTCGTCCTCCCGGCGGGCCGCGCTGAAGACCTGGCCGGGGATGCCGACGTCGAACGGCACGGCGTCGTCGAGAGCCACGACAGCGATGCGGTGAAGCGACATGGCCGAATTCTTGCACAGGATGTCCTTCGGGCCACTGGTTGGAAGCCCGGGCGTCGGTGACGCTGAGGGCGTGGTCAACACCCGCAAGATCCATCGCGCCTGGCTGGTCGCCGGCGTCGCGTTCATCGCTCTGGTCGGCGCGGCCGCGTTCCGGGCCGCGCCGAGCGTGCTCATCCTGCCGCTGCAGCAGGAGTTCGGCTGGTCGACGGCCGACATCTCGCTCGCGGTCACGGTCAACCTCGTGCTGTTCGGGCTCACCGCGCCGTTCGCGGCCGCGCTGATCCAGAAGCTCGGCCTGCGCTGGGTCACCGCGGCCGCGCTGCTGCTGGTCGCGGCCGGTGCGGCGGCCACGGTCGGGATGACCGCCCGCTGGCAGCTCGTGCTCTGCTGGGGCGTCCTGGTCGGGCTGGGCACCGGATCGATGGCGCTCGTGTTCGCGGCCAGCGTGGCCGACCGCTGGTTCGTCGCCCGCCGGGGCCTGGTCATCGGCGTCCTCACCGCGGGCAGCGCCACCGGGCAGCTGATCTTCCTGCCGCCGATCGCCGCGCTGGCCGACTCCCAGGGCTGGCGGGCCGCCTCGCTGGCCATCGCCGCCTGCGCGCTGGCGGTGGTTCCGCTGGTGGTCCTGTTCCTGCGTGACGCGCCCGAGGACGTCGGGCTGACTCGGTACGGCACCGACGAGCCGAGCCCGGAACGGCCGAGCACCGGAGCGGCCCGGTCGGCGTTCGCCGGGCTCGCCACCGGCGTCCGCAGTGGGACTTTCTGGCTGTTGGTCGGCGGGTTCGCGATCTGCGGAGCGTCGTCCAACGGGTTGGTGGGAACCCACCTCGTACCGGCGGCGCACGACCACGGGCTGCCTACGACGGCGGCCGCGAGCCTGCTCGCGGTCATCGGGATCTTCGACATCGTCGGGACGATCGCGTCCGGCTGGCTGACCGACCGGTACGACCCGCGGCTGCTCCTGCTGGCCTACTACGGGCTGCGCGGAGCGTCGTTGCTGCTGCTCCCGGCGTTGCTGCCGTCGCTGGGGCACGGGGTGGGGCCGTCGATGCTGGTGTTCATCGTGTTCTACGGGCTGGACTGGGTGGCCACCGTGCCGCCGACCGTCGCGCTGGCCCGGCAGACGTTCGGCGCCCAGGCGCCGGTGGTCTTCGGCTGGATCTTCGCGTCGCACCAGCTCGGGGCGGCCCTGATGGCGTCGGGTGCGGGCTGGATCCGCGACACGTTCGGCACCTACACGCCGGCCTGGTACGCGGCCGGTGCGCTGTGCCTTCTCGCCGCCACTCTCTCGGTCGGCGTCGGACGTGGTAGCGGGGCGGCTACGCTCAAGGGGAAGGATCTGAGCCCTGCCGTCAGCGCTGCGGCCGCCACCTGAGTTCGTGAGGACCGATGTTCGACACGCTTTCCGACCGGCTCTCCGCCGTCTTCACTTCGCTTCGCTCGAAGGGGCGTCTGACCGACGCCGATCTCGACAAGTCCATGCGGGAAATCCGGGTGGCGCTGCTCGAGGCGGACGTCGCACTGCCGGTCGTGAAGGCGTTCACCCAGTCGGTGAAGAACCGGGCCCGCGGCTCCGAGGTGCACCAGGCGCTGAACCCGGCCCAGCAGGTCGTCAAGATCGTCAACGAGGAGCTCATCGGCATCCTCGGTGGCGAGACCCGGCGGCTGCGCTACGCCAAGACGCCGCCGACCGTGATTCTGCTGGCCGGTCTGCAGGGTGCCGGTAAGACGACGCTGGCCGGCAAGCTCGCGCTCTGGCTGCGCAAGCAGGGGCACACGCCGATCCTGGTGGCCGCCGACCTCCAGCGCCCGAACGCGGTGCAGCAGCTCCAGGTCGTCGGGCAGCGGGCCGGCGTCGAGGTGTTCGCGCCCGAGCCGGGTAGCGGCGTCGGCGACCCGGTGAAGGTGGCCCGCGACTCGATCGAGTTCGCTCGTCGGCAGCAGCACGACATCGTCGTCGTCGACACCGCCGGTCGGCTCGGTATCGACGCCGACATGATGGCCCAGGCCGTTGCGATCCGGGACGCGGTGCAGCCGGACGAGATCCTGTTCGTCGTCGACGCGATGGTCGGTCAGGACGCGGTCAACACGGCCCAGGCGTTCAAGGACGGCGTCGGGTTCGACGGCGTCGTGCTGACCAAGCTGGACGGTGACGCCCGCGGTGGTGCCGCGCTCTCCGTGCGGCACATCACCGGCGAGCCGATCATGTTCGCGTCCTCGGGCGAGAAGCTCGAGGACTTTGACGTCTTCCACCCCGACCGGATGGCGTCCCGCATCCTCGGCATGGGCGACATGCTGACGCTCATCGAGCAGGCCGAAGGCGTGTTCGACGCCGAGCAGCAGCAGCGCATGAGCGAGAAGATGCTCGGCGAGGGCGACTTCACGCTCGACGACTTCCTCGAGCAGATGGTCGCGGTCAAGAAGATGGGCCCGATCAGCAACGTGCTCGGGATGCTGCCCGGCATGAACCAGATGAAGGGCCAGCTCGACAACCTCGACGACAAGCACTTCGACCGGGTCGCCGCGGTGATCCGCTCGATGACGCCGCTGGAGCGCCAAGACCCGAAGATCATCAACGGGTCGCGCCGGCTGCGTATCGCGAACGGGTCGGGCACCACCGTCACCGACGTGAACCAGCTGGTCGAGCGGTTCTTCGAGGCGCGCAAGATGATGCGCCAGATGTCGAGCCAGCTCGGGTTCGGCGGCGGGATGCGCCGGGGTGGCTCGTCGAAGAAGGGCAAGGGCAAGAAGGGGCGCAAGGGCGGGGGCGGTGGCGGTCGTCCGCGTCAGCAGCTGCCCGGTGGGTTCCCGGGCGGGTTCCCGGGGGCCCTGCCGGCCGAGCCGCCGGCCGCGGCGCCGGAGGCCCTGCCTGGCGGGTTCGAGATGCCGAAGATCGACTTCTCCAAGCTGCCCAAAAAATGACCCTCGTGGTCGACGGCGCCAACGTCGTCGGCTCGGTTCCCGACGGGTGGTGGCGTGACCGGCGCGGGGCGGCCACCCGGCTGCGCGACGCGCTGGTACCCGTCGCGGCGGCCGGCCTGCCCGGGCTGCCCGGCCCGGTGCGCGTCGTGCTGGTCGTCGAGGGTGCAGCGCGGGGCGTCGCCGCGGTCGACGGCGTCGAGGTGGTGTCGGCGCCGGGGTCCGGCGACGACACGATCGTCGAGGTGGCCGCGGCCGCGGTCGCGGACGGCCCGGCCTGGGTGGTGACCGCCGACCGCGGGCTCCGCGAGCGCGTCCGGGCGGTCGGGGCCGACGTGCTCGGCCCCCGGTCGGTGCCGCGGAAGTGAACGGCGGGTGACTCCCGATCGAACGGTCTGACCAGCGGTTACCCCGCTGCGTGGGTGCTCCGTGACCGCTCGGTAGCGTGGCGGCGGCCGGGTGATCTCTCCCGGTTCGTGGCGCGATGCGAACGGAGGCGCACGCGTGTCCAGGAGGCTGTGGCCCTGGGTCGCCGGTGGGGTCGGTGCGGTGCTCGCCGCGACCGCGGGTTTCGCGGGCGTGCGGATGGCCGCCGACGACGACGGGCGGGCCTGCGGAGAGCGGACGGTGCGGATCACGGTCGCCGCCGCGCTCGATCAGGCGCCCGCATTACAGACGATCGCCGACAACTGGCAGCGCACCGGGCCGACGGTGGCCGGTGCCTGCCCGGACGTCCGGATCATCGCGACGCGGTCGGCCGAGGTGGCGGCGAACCTCGGCGAGATCGAGGCGGCCGGAGGGTCGGCCGATTCGGCCGACGAGCGGCCCGAGCCGCTGTCACCGTCCGAGTCGGCCGCGGCCGCGGCGGCCGAGGTGGTCTCCGCGTCCAAGCGGCCGACGATCTGGGCGCCGGACTCCCGGGCCTGGGCCGAGCTGGCCAGCACCCGCCCGGACGCGGCCGCGCTGCTGCCCGAGGGCGCGCCCAGCGTCGCGGTCTCGCCGGTGGTCATCGCGGCCGCGAAGGGCGCCGAGGCCGCGCTCGGCGGGCCGTCGGCGGTCTCCTGGCCGGGCGTGCTGCGACGGATCGCGGCCGGCCGCGGGACGCTGCGGCTCGGGATGACCGACCCCACCGAGTCCACCGCCGCCCTGCTGACGCTGATGTCGCTGGCCGACGCGAACGGCGACGGCACGTCGTCGCCGGCCGAGATCGCCGGACCGCTGGCCCTCGAGCGGACGACCCGCACCTACGCGGTGGGCGTGGACGCGCTGGCCGCGCAGATGTGGCCGGGCGAGTGGGCCGGGAGCGCGACCGGGTCCCGGCTGTCGCTGTTCCCGGCGACCGAGCAGGAGATCCTGCGGCTGGCCCGAATCAAGGGCACGCCGCCGCTCGTCCCGCTGTACCCGGCCGAGGGCGTCGCCGTGGCCGACCACCCGTTCTACGTGCTCGACGGGGCCTGGGTCACGGCCGACCAGCGTGCCGTCGCCACCGCGTTCCGGGACGTCGTCCTGGGTAGCGCGGGCCGGGCCGCGTACGGCGCGGCCGGGTTCCGGGACCGGGACGGGACGCTCGGCGCGCTCGCCTCCGTGCCGCTGACCGCGGGCGCCCCGCTGACCGCGGAGCCGCGCACCCGGGCGTTACCGGACGTGGCCACGCTGACCGGCGTCCTCGTGCGCTGGCGGGCGCTGCGCCGGCCGGCGAACGTGATCGCCGCGGTCGACACGTCCGGCTCGATGACCGAGAAGGTGCCGGGTCTGCCGATCACCAAGCTCGACGCGTTCCGTCAGGCCGGCATCCAGGCGGTGCGGCTGTTCAACGACCGGTCGCGGCTCGGGTTGTGGGAGTTCTCCTCGAACCTGTCGGGAACGCGCGACTACCGCGTGGTGGTGCCGGTCCGGACGATGGCCGAGCAGGTCGGGCCGGTGTCCCAGCGGGAGACGATCGTCGCCGCCACCAACCGCCTACGACCGCACAGCGCGACCGGGCTCTACGACACGATCGACGCCGCCTACCGCGCCGTGCAGGGCAGCTGGCGGCCCGACCAGCAGAACATCCTGGTCGTGATGACCGACGGCCGGAACGAGGACCGGACCGGGCTGAGCCTGCCCCAGTTGCTCGCCCGGCTGCGGTCGACGATGACGCCCGCGAAGCCGATCACGGTGCTGGCCATCGCCTACGGCTCCGGCGCCGACGTCGAGGCGCTGCAGCGGGTGACGGCGGTGACCGGCGGCCGGACGTTCGTCTCGCGCAATCCGGCCGACATCGGTGCGGTCCTGCTGTCCGCGATGGTCAACCGGTAGGGCATATTCGGGAACCGTGACGGCACTTCATCTGCGGGGCGTGGTACTGCCGGACGACGTCGAGCGGGACGTCTGGGTCGTCGGCGGCCGGCTGACGTTCGAACCGGTGCCCGGGGCGTCCACGGTGGCGTCGGGCGGGTTCCTGCTGCCCGGGCTCGTCGACGCGCACTGCCACCCGGGGATCGCGCCGGGTGGCCCGGTGACCGAGGTCGCCGAGGCCAAGCGGCTCGCGCTGATCGACCGGGACGCCGGCGTGCTGACGATCCGCGACGCGGGTTCGCCGATCGACTACCGCGAGCTCGACGACGACCCCGACATGCCCCGGCTGATCCGGGCCGGCCGGCACCTCGCCCCGCCGCGCCGGTACATGCCGGGCCTGGCCGTCGAGTGCACGCCGGCCGAGTTCGTGGCGCAGGCCGCGGTGCAGGCCAGGGCCGGGCACGGCTGGATCAAGATCGTCGGCGACTGGATCGACCGCGGTGCCGGTGACCTCGGCCCGACCTACGACGATTCGACGTTCGCGGCCGCCGTCGCCGCGGCCCACGACGCCGGGGCCCGGGTCGCCGTGCACACGTTCAGCGAGGCGGCCCTGCCCGGACTGGTCGCGGCCGGCGTCGACTCGATCGAGCACGGCACCGGCCTGTCGCTGGACCTGATCGACGACCTGGCCTCGCGGGGAACGGCCCTGGTGCCGACGATGACGAACATCCTGACGTTCAGCGACATCGCCGAGAAGGCCCAGCCGAAGTTCCCGGAGTACGCCGAGCACATGCGTCGGCTGCAGGCCGGCTTCCCGGCCGTGGTGCGGGCCGCGTACGAGGCCGGCGTGCCGATCTACGTGGGCACCGACGCCGGCGGGGGAGTGGCCCACGGCCTGGCCGCCTCCGAGATGCTGCTGCTGGCCGACGCCGGGATGTCGCCGCTGGACGTGCTGGCGGCCGGCTCCTGGGGCGCCCGCGAGTGGCTCGGCCTGCCCGGCCTGGAAGAGGGCGGCCTGGCCGACATCTGCGTCTACCCGGAGGACCCCCGCCAGGACCTCGGCGTGCTGAAGGCTCCCACCCGGATGGTCCTCCGGGGCCGGGTCATCGCCTGAAGCCCCTAAGATGCATGCCCATGGCCAAGGCTCCTGTTCTCACCCCGCAGGGTGAGGACTTTCCCCGGTGGTACCAGGACGTGATCGCGAAGGCCGAGTTGGCCGACAACGGGCCGGTCCGCGGCACGATGGTGATCCGACCGACCGGGTACGCGCTGTGGGAACGGATGCAGCGCGAGATGGACGACCGCATCAAGGCGGCCGGCGCCCAGAACGCGTACTTCCCGCTCTTCATCCCGGAGTCCTACCTCCGCAAGGAGGCCGAGCACGTCGAGGGCTTCAGCCCCGAGCTCGCGGTCGTCACCCACGCCGGCGGCAAGCAGCTCGAGGAACCGGTCGTCGTCCGCCCCACCTCCGAGACGATCATCAACGCGTCGTTCTCGAAGTGGGTCCAGTCGTACCGCGACCTGCCGCTGCTGGTGAACGCGTGGGCGAACGTCGTGCGCTGGGAGATGCGCCCCCGGGTGTTCCTGCGCACGACCGAGTTCCTCTGGCAGGAGGGCCACACCTGCCACGCGACCCAGGACGACGCCCGCGCCTACGCCCGCGGGATCCTGCACGGCGCGTACGAGGACTTCATGGTCAACGTCCTCGCGATGCCGGTCGTCGTCGGCCGGAAGACGGCCCGCGAGCGGTTCGCCGGCGCGATCAACACGATGACGCTCGAAGGCATGATGCGCGACGGCAAGGCCCTCCAGATGGGCACCAGTCACGAGCTCGGCCAGAACTTCGCCAAGGCGTTCGACGTGCAGTACTTGTCCGCCGAGGGCCAGCGCGAGTACGTCTGGCAGACGTCCTGGGGTACGTCCACCCGCATGGTCGGCGGGCTGATCATGGGCCACGGCGACGACAACGGGCTGCGGCTGCCGCCCCGGCTCGCCCCGACCCAGGCCGTCGTCATGGTGGTGAAGGACGGCGAGGGCGTCGGTGAGGCGTCGGCCAAGCTCGTCGCCGAGTTGCGCGGGGCGGGCGTCCGCGTCGCTCTGGACGACCGGACCGACACCCCGTTCGGTCGGCGCGCCGTCGACGCCGAGCTCAAGGGCGTCCCCATTCGGGTGGAGGTCGGTCCGCGCGACCTGGCGGAAGGGAACGTGACCCTGGTCCGGCGGATCCCGGGGACGAAGACCCCGACGGCGGTGGGGGCGACCGCGACCGCGGTCACGGCGGCGCTGGTCGAAGACCAGCAGGCCCTCTACGACGAGGCGCTCGCGCGCCGCGAGGACCGGACCGCGGACGTGACGACGGTCGAGGACGCGATCGACGCGGCCGCCACCGGGTGGGCGCGTATCCCCTGGGCGACGCTCGCCGAGGGCGGCGAGGCCCGGCTGGCCCAGGAGGCGATCACGGTCCGGTGCCTGATCCGCGCGGACGGGTCGGTGCCGGAGTCGGACACCGAAGCAGACGTGGTCGCGGTCGTCGGCCGGTCGTACTGATGCCGTTCGAGCCGGGCCGGACCGCGCTGGTCCGGCACTGCCGGGGTGGCCTGATCCAGGCGGTCCGGCCGTGCCTGGTCGTCTCCGACGACGCCGACGGCGTGCTGCTCTGGCTGCCCCGGGACACGCCGACGCGGACCTCGCTGTTCGCCGACGGACGCCCGGTGCGTGACGTGCCGCTGGAGGAGCGCTTCACCCGGCCCTGGCACACCGGGCCGGGCGTCTGGAGCGGTACCAGCGTGCTCGAGTGGATCCCGCCGGGCGAACCCTGGCACACCGTGTACTGGTTCTTCGACGGCGCCGGCCGGTTCCGGAACTGGTACGTGAACGTCGAGACGCCTCCGGTTCGCTGGTCGGGCGGCTTCGACTCGGACGACCTGGAGCTGGACGTCGTCGTCGCCCCGGACCGGTCGTGCGTCCTGAAGGACGAGGACGAGCTGGAGGCGGCGGTGGCGGCCGGGGACCTGTCGGCGCGCGTCGCCGAGCGGACCCGGCTGGAGGCGTCGGCGGCGATCGACGCGGCCACCGCGGGCCGCCCGCCGTTCGACGGCCGCTGGACCGATTTCCGGCCGGACCCGGCCTGGCCGCGCCCGCAGCTCCCGGCCGACTGGGACCATCCAGTGGTCTCGACGTCGGCCGAAGGCCGATTCGGAGCATCGGCCGCGGATCTGGCAGAATAGGCGGCTGAACTGACCATCGTGTGGGCCCTCTATCCCAACTCACGGTGTTCGGTCCGCCGGGTCGGCGCA
Organism: Cryptosporangium phraense; assembly: GCF_006912135.1. Lineage (NCBI taxonomy): Bacteria > Bacillati > Actinomycetota > Actinomycetes > Cryptosporangiales > Cryptosporangiaceae > Cryptosporangium > Cryptosporangium phraense. Next base: position 219,207 of record NZ_VIRS01000009.1, read on the forward strand.
CCATAGTCCCCACGTGGCGTCGGCGGCCCATCCCGTACTGAAACCCAGGAGCATCCACACCAGTGGCCACCAAGATCAAGTTGCTGCGCCTCGGAAAGATCCGCGCGCCGCACTACCGCATCGTCGTCGCCGACGCCCGCACCAAGCGCGACGGACGGGTCATCGAGACGATCGGTAAGTACCACCCGAAGGAAGACCCGAGCTTCATCGAGGTCGACTCCGACCGGGCGCAGTACTGGCTCGGCGTCGGCGCGCAGCCGACCGAGGCCGTCGCGGCGATCCTCCGGGTCACCGGCGACTGGCAGAAGCACAAGGGCGAGGCCGCCCCGCCGCCGATGAAGGTCGCGGCGCCGAAGGCCGACAAGAAGGAGATCTTCAACGAGGTGGCCCGTGCCGCGGCCGACGGTGCCCCCGTCGCCGACGCGACCACCCCGAAGAAGAAGGCCGCCAAGAAGGCGGACGCCGACGACGCAGCGGCTCCTGCGGAGTCCTGACGTGGTCCTGCCCGCAGCGCTGGAACACCTCGTCCGGGGCATCGTCGACAACCCGGACGACGTCCGGGTCGACCTGGTGCACGGGCGCCGGGGCAAGGTGCTCGAGGTTCGGGTCCACCCGGAGGATCTCGGCAAGGTGATCGGCCGCAACGGCCGTACCGCGAAGGCTCTGCGCCAGGTGGTCGCCGGTATCGGTGGCCGCGGGGTGCGGGTCGACGTGGTCGAGACCGACCTGCGCTGACCCATGCAGCTGGTGGTGGGGCGGGTCGGTCGTGCCCACGGCATCCGCGGCGACGTGTTCGTCGAGGTCCGTACCGACGATCCGGATGATCGGTTCGCGGAGGGGTCGGTGCTGGCCACCGACCCCGCCGACGCCGGTCCGCTGACGGTCTCGGACGCCCGGTGGCACTCCGGCAAGCTCGTGGTGCACTTCTCCGGGTTCGACGACCGGAACGCCGGCGAGCGGCTGAGGGGCGTACTGCTGGTCGTCGATTCCGACGACCTGCCCCCGTCGGACGATCCGGACGAGTTCCACGACTACGAACTGGTGGGGCTTTCCGCCTTCACCGTGTCGGGCGCTGCTCTCGGATCGGTCGTGGACGTGGTGCACAGCGCCGCGGGCGAGATCCTCGTGCTCTCGGTCGACGGGGCCGAGCGGCTGGTGCCGTTCGTCCGGGAGATGGTGCCGACCATCGACGTGCCCGGCGGCCGGGTCGTGATCGACCCGCCGGAGGGGCTGTTCGAGCTGTGAAGATCGACGTCGTTTCGATCTTCCCGGGGTACCTGGCCCCGCTGCGGGAGTCGTTGATCGGCAAGGCCGTCTCGCGCGGCCTCATCGAGGTCGGGGTGCACGACCTGCGGACCTGGACGTCGGACGTCCACCGGACGGTGGACGACTCGCCGTACGGCGGCGGCCCCGGGATGCTGATGCGCCCGGAGCCGTGGGGCCTGGCCCTGGACGCGCTGGCTCCTCTCGGGGGGCCGCAGCCGCGGCTGGTGGTCCCGACGCCCGCCGGCCGTCCGTTCACCCAGGCGTTGGCTCGCGAGCTCTCGGCCGAGCCCTGGTTGCTGTTCGCCTGCGGACGCTACGAGGGCATCGATTCGCGGGTGGCCGCGTATGCCGCCGACCGGATGGTGGTCGACGAGGTCAGCCTCGGCGACTACGTGCTGGCCGGCGGTGAGGTCGCGGTACTGGTGATGGTGGAGGCGATCGGGCGGCTGCTCCCCGGCGTGCTGGGGAACGCGGCCTCGCACGAGCAGGACTCGTTCTCCGACGGCCTGCTCGAGGGCCCGGCCTACACGCGTCCGGAAGTGTGGCGGGGTCTTCCGGTGCCGGAGGTGCTGCTGTCCGGGCACCACGCGGGGATCGCCCGCTGGCGCCGGGACGAGTCGCTCCGGCGCACGGCGCAACGGCGTCCGGAGTTGCTGGGCGCGGTTTCGCTGGATGACGCGGATCGTGCCGTGCTGGAGCAAGCCGGGTTTCCGGTTACTCCAAAAGATGTGGCACAGTAGGAGAGTTGCCGCTGACGTCTACGGCGTTTCAGCGTGCCTGAATTCTTTTGACGACGAGGAAAGCGAAGTCCGCGATGAACACCCTGGATGAACTGGACGCCGCGACGCTGCGTTCCGACATCCCGGCCTTCCGGCCCGGCGACACCCTCAAGGTGCACGTGCGGGTCGTCGAGGGCAACCGGTCCCGTATCCAGGTGTTCCAGGGTGCGGTGATCCGGCGGCAGGGTTCCGGCGCCCGCGAGACCTTCACGGTCCGCAAGGTCAGCTTCGGTGTCGGCGTGGAGCGCACCTTCCCGGTGCACACCCCGGTCATCGAGAAGATCGAGGTCGTCACCAGGGGTGACGTCCGGCGCGCCAAGCTCTACTACCTCCGTGGTCTGCGCGGCAAGGCCGCCAAGATCAAGGAGAAGCGCGAGACGGCTGGAGCCTGAGTCGGCTGACTCCGTCGATACGGCGGCGTGACGACGCCCGATCGGTACGGCCGCTCCGATTCCGGAGCGGCCGACGATCATTTCGACGAGCTGGCTCGTCGGCTCGGGCGTAGTCAGCGTCAGAACCCGTCTCGTCCGACCCCCGCGGGTCGTGACGGGTCGGGTTCTTTGATCTGGCCCGGTGGTCCGGTGCCCGCTGCCCGCGAACCGGTCGCCGGTGAACACAACGGCCCCTCGGGCCGTGATTCGGGTGTGGGAAGAATGGGCGGCGTTGAGCACCTTCCGGACGATCGCTACGGCCGACGTCCGGACGGTCGGCCGTCCGGTGGCAGACCGGCCGGCGGGGGCCGGCGGCGTCCGGATCCGTATTACGACCCGTATGCGGACGCTCCGCGCTCGCCGGTCGACGGGTACGCGCCGCGATACCAGGAGCCGTCTCATCGGCCCGAGGACGACTCGGCGTATTACCGGGAGACTTACGGCCAGCCGCGGCCCACTTCGTCGGCCTCGTCGTCGTCAGGCGGGTCGTCGGCGGCCGATCGGGCCGGTGGCCGCCACCGCGCCGGAGCGCGGCCGTACGCGGGGGCGGCGTCGAGCCGCAACCGTCGCCGGGCGCTGCCGCTCTGGCAGGAGATCCCGCTCCTGCTGATCATCGCGTTCGTGCTCGCGACCGTGATCAAGACGTTCGTGGTCCAGGCGTTCTTCATTCCGTCCGGTTCGATGGAGCGGACGCTGCTGGTCAGCGACCGGGTGCTGGTCAACAAGTTCGTCTACGACCTGCGTGAGCCGCGCCGGGGCGAGGTCGTGGTGTTCCGGGGCACCGACTCGTGGGTGCCGGAGAACGCCGTCCCCACGAACACCGGCACTCTGGCGACGGCCGGGCGGATGCTCGGCGGGCTGGTCGGAGCCGCACCGCCGGACGAGAAGGACTTCGTCAAGCGGGTGATCGGTGTCGGCGGCGACACCGTGCAGTGCTGCGACAAGAACGGCCGGGTCCAGGTCAACGGCGTCTCGCTGGTCGAGCCGTACGTGTTCGAGGACAACACGCTCGACGAGCGTCAGTTCGGGCCGGTGAAGGTGCCCGCGGGCCGGCTGTTCATGATGGGCGACCACCGGGCCGCGTCCGCGGACTCGCGGGTGTACCTGTCCGACCAGTGGCGGGGGACGATCCCGGTCAACGCGGTGATCGGGCAGGCCTACGCGACCGCGTGGCCGATCTCCCGTTGGAGTTTGCTGCAAACTCCCGATACTTTCAGCAATGTTCCGACTGCGCTGGGTGAGCCTGGCCGAGTGGCCCCTCGACCCACCGGAGCAGGGGCTTTGCTGGTCTTCCCGCTGCTGTTCGGGCCGTTCGGGGCGGTCGGTGCCGGACGTGCCCCCAGGTGGCTGTTGCGCCCAGATTCGCTCCGACACCGTAGGCTGCGTAGGTGATGCCCGAGACCTCCCGTCGGAAACAGCGGTCATTCTGGGTCGAACTGCCGATCCTTCTTCTCGTCGCGGTGATCGTCGCCGTGCTGGTTCGGACGTTCCTGGTACAGACCTTCTACATCCCGTCCGGATCGATGGAGACCACGCTCCTGATCAACGACCGGGTGCTGGTGAACAAGATGGTTTATCGCTTCCGCGAGCCGCGGCGGGGCGAGGTCGTCGTGTTCGTGCCGCCGAAGCAGTGGGACGCCGGCCCGAGCAAGGACGACTACATCAAGCGCGTGGTCGCGGTCGGCGGCGACAAGGTCGTGTGCTGTGACGCGTCCGGCAAGATCACGATCAACGGCCGTCCGCTGAACGAGGACTACCTGTACGAGGACGACGTGCCGTCGTCGCAGCCGTTCGACGTGACGGTGCCCACCGGGCGGTTGTTCGTGCTGGGGGACCATCGGTCGGCGTCGGCCGACTCGCGGTTCCACCCGGATTATCAGTCGGGGACGATCCCGGTCGACGCCGTGGTGGGGCGGGCGTTCGTGATTTTCTGGCCGTTCGGGCACATGGCGACGCTTCCGGTGCCGAAGGGGTACGAGGCGATTCCTGCTCCGTCGGGTGGCTGAGCAGTCGTTCGATCGGGAACGGCCCGTCGCCGGGCGTCCGCATGAGGACGCTCGGCCGCTGACGGCCGGGAGCGCTCCGCCGGGCGGGGCGCCGGCGCGGCCGTGGCGGTTGTCGGGGCGGTTGCTCGTTCTCGATCCGCAGGATCGACTGCTGCTCGTTCGCTCCCGGGATCCGGGCTACCCGGAGCTGGGCGAGTGGTGGGAGGTCCCGGGCGGCGGCGTGGACCCGGGCGAGACCACGGTCGAGGCCGCACTGCGCGAGCTGCGCGAGGAGACCGGCGTCGCCCTGGAGCCGTCCACCGTGGGACCGGCCGTCTGGGAGCTCGAGATGACCTACCTCTGGCTGGGCCGTCGGCGCTGGGCGAGGCAGGCGATCCACCTGGCCCGGCCGTCGGGAACGCCCGAGCCGGTCTCCGAGGTGCACTACACGCCGGAGGAACAGGACACGTTCCTCGCCGCCGAATGGGTGCCGGTCTCCGCGTTGGAGCGGGTGCGGACGTTCCCGGACGGGGTCGGGTCGGGGCTGGCGGCGCTGGCCGCCGGGACGTCGATCGACACCGGGTTCGCGGTCTGGTGCTGAGCCGGGTGACCTCGGACGGAGCCGGGGGCGGCACCGGCGGAGCCGGGGGCGGCACCGAGTTGCCGGACACGGACTAGGCTCAGGTGCCGATGGACGAAGCGATCGCGCGGCGGGCAGCCCGAGTTCTCGTGCTCGACGGCAGCCGGGTTCTGCTGTTCCGCTGCATCAGCGCACACCGGCCGGAAGACGGCCCCTGGTGGATCACCCCCGGCGGGGGTCTGGAAGCGGACGAGGACGTCCGCACGGGCGCGGTCCGCGAACTGCAGGAGGAGACCGGCCTGCTCGTGGACCCGGCCGACTTCGAAGGCCCGGTCTTCGAGGAGGAGATCTCCTACCCGACGACGAACGGCACCCAGCGTCAGCGGCAGCAGTACTTCGTGCTCCGGCGGGCCGAGTTCGAGATCGATCGCGGCGCCCAGACCGACTGGGAGCGTGAGTTCATGGGCGAGGCGCGCTGGTGGACCAGCACCGAACTGCGGGCGACCCCGGAGACGGTCTACCCTCCGAACCTTGCCGATCTGCTCGACGGGCTCGAGGCCGACCTGCTCGACGGGCTCGAGAAGGAGGCCTGACCGTGCTCGTGCCCCCGCGGGCCGTCGTCCGCCGCGACGGCGGTCTGTACGCGCTGGAACGGACGCTGCGCCGGCGCGGTTTCGCCCGGGTCGCCGGCGCCGACGAGGCCGGTCGTGGCGCCTGCGCCGGTCCGCTGGTCGTCGCCGCGGCGATCCTGCCGCCCGGGCCGCGCGGTGAGGTGCCGGGCCTGGCCGACTCCAAGCTGCTGACCCCGGCCGCCCGCGAGCGCGTCTACGACGAGGTCCTGAAGCGGGCCGAGGCGTTCTCGGTGGTGGTCGTGCCCCCGGGCGAGGTCGACAGCCGTGGCCTGCACCGCAGCAACATCGACGCGATGCGCCGGTCGGTCGAACAGCTCTCGGTCCGGCCCGACTACATGCTCACCGACGGGTTCAGCGTCGCCGGGCTCGGGCTGCCCGGCCTGGCCGTCTGGAAGGGCGACCGGGTGGCCGCCTGCATCGCCGCGGCGAGCGTCCTGGCCAAGGTGACGCGGGACCGGATCATGACCGAGTTGCACGAGACATATCCGTGTTATGACTTCGCCCAGCACAAGGGCTACGTGACCGCGTCGCACGCGGAGGCGCTCGCGCTGCACGGCCCGTGTCCCGAGCACCGGATGTCGTACGCGAACGTCGCAGCGGTGGGACGCGGGGCTGGCGCTCTGGTGCCGGTGGCGGTGAGCCACAATGGTCTGGTGGAGGACGAAGTATGAGCGCTGAGGATCTCGAGAAGTACGAGACCGAGATGGAGCTGCAGCTCTATCGCGAGTACCGCGACATCGTCCGCCAGTTCTCCTACGTCGTGGAGACCGAGCGTCGCTTCTACCTGGCGAACTCGGTCGACCTGCAGGTGCGCAACGCCGACGGCGAGGTGTACTTCGAGGTCGCGATGTCCGACGCCTGGGTCTGGGACATGTACCGGCCGGCTCGGTTCGTGAAGAACGTCCGGGTCGTGACGTTCAAGGACGTCAACGTCGAGGAGCTCGACAAGCCCGACATCTCGCTGCCGGGCGGCGGTTCGTTCGGTTCCTGATCGGGGTACGGCAGGGCCATGGACGAGAACTCGTACGCGGACGGCCCGCCGCCGACCATGCCGTCGGAAGCCCGCACCGGGGCCGTCGAGCAGGCCGATCCGGTGGACGCTTCGGCCGATGGCGCCGGCGGGGTGCCGCCGGGCACCGCGCCGGAGGTGGAAGCCGCGCTCGGGACGTCCGAGTCGCTGAAGCCGGTGGACGGGGTGCACACGCCGGACATCGGGCCCGGCGGCGAGGACATCGACACGGCCGAGTGGCCGCTGGCCGGCAGGCCGGACGCGGCGCGCTAGCGGCGGCTCAGTCGGCGCCGCTGGCCGGCAGGCCGGACGCGGCGCGCTAGCGACGGCTCAGTCGGCCGGCATCTCCAGGGGAGTCGCCAGGTCGGCGTGGGCGTACGTGGCGAACGACTCGTACAGCTCCTCGAACTTGAGCAGGGCGGCGACGAACTCCTGCTCGCGGTCGGCGTCGCGGGGCGCGCGGGAGAGCCGTGCGGCGTAGTAGTTCACGGTCGGGACGTGCATGAGCAGGTCGCTCAGCCTCCTGGAGGCCTCCGGGCCGCCGTGGGCCGACACCCCGGCCAGCAGCGGTGCCGACCGCTCGATGTCCGGCGGCAGGAACTCGGCGTTCTCGCCCCGGCCGACCTTGCCGTACTCCAGCCGGGCGGCGTCCGCGTACTCGAGTGCGCCGGTGTAGGCGTCCCGGCGTTCGTCCTCCCGGGCCATCAGCACGGCCTGCCGATGGCCCGCGGTGATCACCTCGGAGATCTGACGATGGCCCCGGCGGGCGATTCCGATCGCGGTCGCCGCGCCCAGCACCGCGACCAGCAGGCACACCCCGGCGACGGTGCCCAGCGAGACCCATTCGTCCGTCATAGTCTGTAAGAGTAATAAGTCCGTTCTGTTTCTCCTGGTCGGTACCACCGCACGGGGTGGCGTGCCGTGATCCACAGGCCGTGTGGTTGTCCCCAGGGCGCGGATTCTGGGTTCTTTCGATCGGCCGGGGCGGCGACTCTGAACGCCGTCCGCAGGCGATCGGAGGGCACTGACCATGGGGGCGAAAGAAGCCGTCGGCGCGTACGGCGAGCGGGTGGCCGTCCGGCACCTGCAGCAGGCCGGTCTGGTCGTGCTCGACCGGAACTGGCGCTGTTCCGACGGCGAGCTCGACATCGTCGCCCGCGACGGTGACACGCTGGTGTTCTGCGAGGTCAAGACCAGGCGCAGCGACGCCTACGGCGTCCCCGCCGAGGCGGTGGTGGCGGCCAAGGTCCTCCGTCTCCGGCGGCTGGCCGCGCAGTGGATCCGCGCGTCCGGGGTCCATCCCGACGTCGTGCGGTTCGACGTGGTGAGCGTCCGGCCCCAGCAGGCCGGCGCCGCCCACGTCGAGCACCTGCGCGGGGCGTTCTGATGGCCGGGTTCGCGCGGGCGCTCGCCGTCGGCCTGCACGGCGTCCACGGGCGGGTCGTCGAGGTGGAGGCGCATCTGGCCCAGGGGTTACCCGGGCTGGTGATCACCGGGCTCCCGGACGCGGCGGTGGTCCAGGCCCGCGATCGCGTCCGGGCCGCGGTGCTGCATTCCGGGCAGCGCTGGCCCGACCAGCGGATCACGGTCGGGCTCGGTCCGGCCTGGCTCCCGAAGCACGGGACGAACTTCGACCTCGCGAAAGTCAGTATGGCCCGTGTTTATCGGGCGCAGCTTAGAGGGAGGTGGCACCTATGTCGCGATACGGTTCACCGATCACACCGTCATACGCGCTCGCGAAGGAGCAATCGTGGGTAGGGCACCAGGCTTCGCCGCCCTGAGCGCGCGCAAGCTACGCCGCCTCCTGGAGCGCGAGCTTGGCTATGAAGTTGTTCGGACCACAGGGTCTCACCGACGGCTGCGATCACCTGGTCGGCCTGACCTCACGTTTTCGTTCCATGACGGTGACACTGTCGGCGCATCCCTTGTGCGAACTATTCTCGTGAGGCAGGTCGGACTGACCCTCGAGGAAGCGCAGGAGGTGGCTAGTCGTGCCTGAAACCATCCACCTCCTTGTGACCGATGAGGGCGACGACGGCTGGTCTGCCCAGTCACCCCAGCTTCCTGGGTTCGTGATGGGCCGACAGACCGTGAGTGAGCTACGAGCGGATCTTCCGGGCGCTCTTCGCTTCGCCGGCGCTCCGGCGGGCCCTGTTGAGGTCCACACCACGCGTCGGTTTGTGACTCCCGAGGGTGGGGAGTACCTCATTCGCGTAGCCGAGGATCGCTATCGAGCTGACCGTCTCGAGGTTGCGTGGCGTCTCGCCCGGGTGATGAGCACTGAGCAGCGGCACGCAATGATGAGCGTTCTAGCCACACCGACCGGAGAAGTCTCAATCGTTTGCGCAGTCCCGTCCGACACTCTTGGCTGGTTCACCGAGCAACTGTTCGACGAGAATGATGCCCTGGTCTTGGCTGCGGCTATCGGTGACCAGGACGTGTTCACGACGCAGCTCACCAGCGAGACCGATCGCGTGGGGAGTTCCGGATGGACGACTTTCGAGGCGCGAGGATGGACGAAAGCCACCACCCTTAGCGAGGTCATGCAGTCAATACAGATCGGGGATCCAGCCGAGTTGATGCTCGTAGCCTCTCGTTGAGGCGCTGTGGCGGTCGCTGACGGCCGCACGACAGAGCCCCGGTTGTCCGGTGACCGCCGGGGCTTGTTTCTGCCGCGAGGACGGACTGAGCGCTCTGCGTGCGCCGCCACTCGACGCCGGCCTGACCGTTGCCACTGCGGCATCGGCACAATGGCGCAATGAGGAAACCCAACCCGCTGTCGTGCACCATCTACGCGGGCTCTTTGACATGGTCCGGCGCGCTGACCGTCGCGGCCATCGACGAGATCCTCGACTACCTGCGTAGCGGAACGGCGTCTGGTCGCATGCTGGAATTGCCGCCCGAAGACGCCTATACGGAAAATCCAGGCGGTTACCAGAACTATAAGACGGGCACCGACTACACCTACCTGCGATGGGACGCCATCGACGGGATCAAGGTTCGTGCCCGTGGGGAGGATCAGTGGCCGGCGTGAGATGCCCGGCTGCTGCCCGGATGGCTGCCGCCAGAGCGTGACTCGGCTGCGCGTCCAAAGCTGCAAACGACGAGCCCTGGTAGTCCAGTGACGGCCTGGGCTGTTTCTGCCGGGGGGACCGACTGAGGCTTCGCGTGCGTCAGGGAGTCGACCCTATGTAAGATCCCTACTTATGGACGATGAGAAGGCTGAGGCGCGGGCCGAGCCCGTCGTCGGCGAACTTCGCGTCACCGTCGCGGTTGCGACGGTTCTGCGCGTGTTCACCGACGACATCGCCGAACCGCGCTACGGCTACGAGCTGATGGGGCTGACCAGTTTCGCGAGCGGAAAGCTGTATCCGATCCTCGCCCGTCTGGAAGCCGCAGGTTGGATCGAAGGAAGTTTCGAGGACATCGACAAGGCCGCAGAGGGTAGGCCGCCGCGGAAGCAGTACACCTTGACGCCGGGCGGCGTGCGCGCAGCGCGCCAGGCTCTGGCAGAACTGCACCAGCAACTTGCGCCGAAGACGCCGTTCGTAGGCTGGCCGAAGCCTGCGGGAGGACGAGGGTGAAGGTCGCACTGACGGTCCTCGTGTTCGTATTCGTTCTCGGGGGCACCACTGCGCTCGGGGACTTGCTCAGCGAGGAGATACGCGGCCGGCTGGACCGTCTGCCGTTCGCGGTGCTGCGGCTGGCCGCGCGTCGGGTTCCGCAGCCGACGCGGGCGGAGCGTGTCCGAGAATGGGAGGGCGAGCTCTACGAGGTACTGCGTGGCGCCGAGGCGCTTCCGGTGACCCGGCTGTGGAAGGGGGTGCGGTACTCGTTCGGCCTGGTCTACGCGGCACCGGCCATCACTGCCGCCCTGGAACTCAAACCCGTGTCTACTCCTCCCGCACGTGGCGCGCGAACTCCTCACGTCACCCCGGAGAGTCGTCGCAGTGTCTTAACTGTGATGGATATCCTAATATCCACTAGCGTGGCAATTATGGCCATAATTGTCGTATTTTTGGGAATTTGGCAGACTCTATCGTGATGACAACATCCGACGCCTGCGTGTGGCGGCCGGAGTCGCCCTGACGCACGTCACAGCCCCGACTAGTTCGGAAGGACCGGCCGGGTGGTCCGCTCAGCTGCGACGAGCCGCTACCGCGGGAAGTTCCGCAAGCGCTGATCAACGACGAAGCCCCCTACTGTCCCAACTGGGACGGTAGGGGGCTTCGTGCTGTCGCCAACTGGCGACACGGTTACTCGGCGGCCAACGCCTCACGAGCCAACCGGGCGAGAAGCGCGCGTGCGTCGTCGCCGGTGAGCGCCGACGCCCATACCCGCTCAGCGAGCGCAACGTACCGCGCCACGGTCTCGGGGTCGCTCACCCAGGCTTCACCGAAGCTGTGCTCGAGCTGTACCAGCGACGGCTCCCCGTCGCTGCGGTCAAGAAGCAGATTCGCGTCGCTGATCAGCAGCCCCGCCGGCGCCCCACCCAACGGGAGTATGCCGACGTTCACGCCCTCGAGCTGGGACAGCTGCGAGATCCGGTCGTACTGAGCCGCCATGCCGCGCGGACCGAGCACCGGTTCCCGTAGATCCGCCTCGCTCGCCATGAGCCGGAACTCTTTGTCGCCCTTGAAGAGGATGGCGCTGCGCTCCGTCCGCGTGGCCACGCTCCTCGGGATGTCCCGAGTGTCGGTGTCGTCGGCGAGGCGGGTGATCGCCGCCATGTAGTCGGCGGTCTGCAGAAGTCCAGGAACCCCGCGGGTGATGCTGACCAGCAGGCGTGCCGATGCTTCGATCTCGGCGTAGCCCTTCTCCTGCTCGTCTGCACGATCGAGACTGAAGTTCTCCACCGTTGCCGAGTGAGCCTCATTGGCTAGCTTCCTCAGCACCTCGCGAGCGGCCTCATCGGCGCCGACTGCCTTGGCCCACTGCTCGATCTCGGGAAGCGACAGGAGTGAACGGCCCGTTTCCACGCGCGAGACCCTCGCGTTGCTCAGTCCCGTCCGTTCGGCTACCTCTCGATGAGAGAGGCCGGCGAGCGTGCGGAGCTTCTTCAGCTCCGTTCCGAGGGGGAGCCATCGCGGGGTCTGCGGTTGTGGGGACATCGGTGGGCGCTCCTTGTTGGGTGGCTACGCGCTGCGCGGCAGCGTGTCGATGGCGGCAATGAAGTCGTTGAGCGGCGTGGCTTCCCCCCACGCTCTGGCCGCCGCGTGCACGTAGGTCTGAACCAGGCGGCTGTCGGCGACGACCTGGTCGTCGACGTAGCGCCCTTCGGGGTCGTAGTGCACGACAACGACGGCCGGGTGGTCGGTCTCGCCGTCGAAGATCCACAGGTCTTCGGCGTGCGAGCTTGGGCCGACGAGCAGCCGTATCTCTTCGCCGAGCACCGCCGATTCCTGGTACGCCGCCACCTCCCACGCCGTGTAAGGCGTGACTGGTAGTTCGACGATCCGGAGCCGCTGCCAGCGCTTCCCGTCGAGGGAAGTGCGGGCGAGGTGAGCGGCCCATTCGGAGGTGCGTACCGAGAAGCCCGGCCGCGCGGGGCGGCCGGGCTTCCAGGCGGCGATCGCGTCGGCGTCCTCGTCGTTCACGTACTGCTGCCTCGCCTCGATGCGAAGCGCGCTGTCCGTGAAGGTCTCGAGGAGCCGGTCGAGGTCGTCTTCGGTCACAGACGCCCCGCTGCTCGTAGGGCGTCGACGGCGTCGGCGAGGTACGCGGCCGAGATGCGGCTGGTGGTCTCGCCTTCGTCGGTCTCCACGTCGGTGATGGCGCCCTGGACGATGAGGTCGCCGCTGCCGTCCTCCGGGTCGATGACCTTGGGGCAGCTCTTGCTCGGGCACGGCTCTCCGCTGATTACGCGCACAGTGACCAGCTCCCTGCTGTCGGGTGTGTCGCTGATCATGCTTAGCGCTCCGCTCTGCTGCGTCAACTAGCGGAAGAGATCTTGCGCTACAGGTTGCTACATTGCCCTGCATGCAGCTACATTTATGGGGCCGAGAACGTTCCTGGCCGGTGGCTCCCGGAAGGGTTTCCCCTGCTCAGAGCACCTTCGGACAACGAGAGAGAACGTTCCGACGGGAGGTCGCAGTGGAGCAGAACAGCGTCAGCCGAATCTGCCCCAGCTGCGGCTGTAGCGAGCCGGCCGTCACCTTCTACGCGACCGGCGCCGAGTGCCGGGGCTGCAAGCGGCAGCGCTCCAAGCGCAACCGGATGCATGCGGCTCAGCGGCTCCTGAACGCGGAACGGCTCCTCGTCGACGCTCTTGCTCACCTTGCAGGTGAGCCCGCGCGGAAACCGCGACAGCGCGGATCCCAGACAGCGAAAAGGGGCCGGACGGCGATTGCAGCGCCGGCCAGCCCCTCGACCCATCTCCTCATCACCCAGGAGCAGTCGTGACTCAGATTCTGTCGCACAACCCGGAAACCGTCGACTCCGCCCCGCTGTGCCAGCGGTGGTGCAACACCCACCAGCACATCGACTACGCCGATGGCGGTAGCGAGGGCTTTTGCCGCGGCGTGCACGCCACGCAGCATGGCCAGTTCACCGTCGTCACCGATCTGAACAGCGGCTCCTACATCATCCACCCCGGCCGCCCGGCCGAGGTCGACGCCAACGACCCCGGCTACGCGATCGTCACGGTCACGCCCGAAGGACGCGACAGCGTCGTGCATCAGGGCCCGATCGACGAACTGACTGCCCTGGCGGCTGCCCTAACCGCGGCGGTGGCCCTGTGACCGCTGAGGTGTTCGACCTCAACCCGCTACTGCACCCGTCATGGTGTGACCGCACGCACGGAGTAGCGGACGACTGCGGGCAGCCCTGGGTTCCGCACAGCGCCACGTTCGAGGTGCCCATCGACGACACCGACCGCAGCGCCGTGGTGTGGGTCGACTCGTGCGAGGACAGCGCGCCGCGCCTTCGTGTCGGTTTCGATAGGCCTGACTGCAACGGAGAGATCTTCCGCTACGACGGTATGCCCGTCGGCGGCGATATGGAGATGGCCGAAGCTGCGGCGCTTGCGGTCGCGTTGCAGCGGGCGACCGATGCTGTTGCCGGACGGGTGGCCTGATGACCGCCTCCGTTCTCGACCCTGCGATCCTTATCTGCCCTACCTGGTGCTCGCAGGAGCACGGCGTCGAGACCGACGGCACCGATGTGTGGGTGACGCACGGCTGCACCGTGGAAGTCGAAGTTGGCTCCACGAGCCGTTGCATCGTCGTGTGGGTCAACGCGACCAACACCGACCAGCCCAGCTTTGCCCTTGGCTCCGACCGGCTTGACTGCCGTGGAGGGGTAGCCCGCTACGACGATCTCCCCGGGCCCTGCCTGGACGCCGACGAAGCCGCAGCCCTGCAGGCCGCGCTGTCCGGCGCGATGGCCCTCGTCCACGGGGAGCCGTCATGAGCTGCGCCTTGGCCGGCGTTCCGTTCGTCGATGTCTACCTCGAGCACCGGGGTTGGATCACCCGCTACGTCGCTTCGCGGGTGATGGAGTACTACGCCGTCGAGGACCTGGTTCAGGAGACTTTCCTGCGGGCGCTGGCGCAGTCCGGCGACTACGACGGAACCGTCGACGGCATCGGATCGTGGCTCACGGGGCGTGCTGCCTGCGCGGTCGGGGACTACGTCCTCGACCGCCGGGCGTACCTGCGGGCCGGCCACGAGGTGCACCGGCAACTCAGACTTCCCGCGCCAGTCCCGTACCGGCGACTCGTCGCCAAGGGTGAGCGCCAGTTCCCTGCTCCGCCGTTGCTCGCGCCGCGCCTACCGCTGCGTGCTGACCTGGCCGTGGCTTTGTCGCGACTGCCGGAGACGCAGCGCCGCACGATCCAGCTGCGGTTCCTGGAGGGACTCACGCTGGATGTCTGCGCCGACCTGCTCGGCGTCAAGCAGATCACCATCGTCCGCCGCCAGCGGCAGGCGCTCGCAGCGCTCCGCTCGTCTACGGCGGTGGCGTCATGAGCGACATCCGCGACGTTGCTGTTCCGATCGTGCAGGCTGCGCTCGCCGACAAGTACCTGCCGAACCGGGCCGCGCGCGAAGCGGGCCAGTTCGTCGTCGAGGAACTGATCGCCGCGGAGCTCCTCGAGCTGCCCGACGGTTTCGAGGTCGAGGACTTCGTCAGTCCGATCGTGGCCGCACCTGTTCCCGGCGAAGAGGAGTTGCGCCAGACCGAGCGCGCCCGGGTGGCCCGCAGGGTCTGGGAGTTCTACACCGATCCCGCGCGATGGCCGCAGCGTGCACAGGACACCACGGGCGAGTTTCGTCAGGGCTGGCTGTTTGCGCTGGAAGAGCTAACTCGAATGTTCGACGCTGGCGCTTTCGGCGGTAACCACTGATGGCCGGCATCGGAACCATCGGCCGGCTCTCCGAGGCTCTGGCCCGTCTCACTCCGGAGCAGCGCCGCACGGTCCACCTCACGGGCTTCGAGGGCTTCAGCCACGAACTGGTGGCGATGCTCACGGGCTTGTCCGTTGCCGAGGTCCGCCGCGACCGGGCGCAGGCGCTGGCCGCGCTCGGCGCCCAGCGGATCCTCCGAGACGACCTGGACCTGCCCGAGCCGGCTACTGCATCGACTGAGCCCACCGAGGGCCAGGTGTGGGAGCCGCTCGTCGACGACGCCGCCGCGGCGAAGGCCGGTCGCATCACGGTCATCGAGGTCGACGGCCGAGACCTGTACGTCCGCGACACCAGCGGATCCCTGCAACTAATCACCGCCGACCGGCTGCGGGCCGGCTACTGGATGCGGAGCGCGTGATGCCGGACTTCTACTGCACGTACTGCCCCGACAGCTCGGGCGTGCGGGCCGTGTTCGAGATCCACGCGGTCGCGCGCGGCGGACGTAGCGACGGCGCCGAGTACACGGCTTACGGCTGTGACGAGCATGCCCAGGAGGCGTTCGACCACGGCGCCACGCTCGAGCGGCTCGGCGGTGAACGGTGATGGCCACCGCGACCGCCGACCGCCGAATCCTGACCGTCCCGTCGTGGGCCACGACCGTGGGCTGCTTCTACATCGAAAACCCCGGCCGACACGAAGGCCGTGTCGAGGTCGGCAGCGAGACGGTCGCCACCATGACGGCCCGGTCGATCTCGGCCAGCACCCAGCTCGGGCGCCGCGTCCACGTGTTCGACGATCACGGTCGCTCGACCGGCTACGCCCTCGACGGCGAATGGCACCCGGCGGTGACGCGATGAAGCGCCGCCACCTGGCCCTGGCCGTCGTCTCGATGACGTTCTCGTTCATCGGCATCCGCGCCGAGAGCCCCGCGATCTCCATCGGCTGCGGCCTGGTCGCCCTGGTGACCGGCGTCGTCTTCGGTGTCCGCGTCCTGAAGGACAGCCGATGAGCGACCGCCACATCACGGCCGACGAGCAGCGCGGCCAAACCGTCAAGGACGCCGACGGCAACCGAACCCCACTCACCGACCACACCCGGAAGGCGAAGCAATGATGTCCCACTTCCTGCGCTGGTACTGGAAGCCCCTCCTGATCGGCTCGGCGCTCATCGCGTTCGGGCTCTACGTCCCGGACAGCGTCGCCACGGTGCTGGCCACCTCGAGCAGCCAGGTCGGAACGCTGCGGCGCTTCTTCGTCCTGTTCGGTGTCTTCGCGATCCTCGTCGACCCGGCTGCCCTGACCCTCGGCGCCGCCTGGCGTCGCCTCGTGAAGGCCCGGAGCGCGTCATGACCGTCGTCCGCCACGAGCCGAGCACCGCCGTCGTGCCGGTCGCCACGCCTACCGCCCCGGTTCGGCTGCTCGACGTCGCGGTCCGCCCGCTGGCCGCGGTCCCGGAGATCCTGCGCCGGCCGAGCAACTGGCCCGCCGCGGTCGTCGGCCTGGCCGCACTGACCGTGCTCGTCGGTACGGGCCTGGTCGCCGCATTGCACAGCTGGTGGGCGCTGCTCACCGCCGTGCTGTTCCTGTACCTCGCGGTCTCCGCGATCCGGACCACCGCGTAACCCACAACCTCTGAACGGAGGCATGACCGTGACCACCCCCATCAACGTCAAGAGCGTTGAACGTGCCGGGCGCGCAGTGAACGGCGCCCTCTGGGTGGTGTTCGCGCTCGTCGCGTACTTCTCGGCCGGCAACGTCTTCGAGCTCGCCCGTAACCACGACACACCCTGGTACGTGGCGTGGGTCCTCGCGCCGATCGTCGACGTCGCCCTGTTCGCCGCGTTCAACGGCGACGCCTTCCTGGCGCGGATAGGCGTCCACCTCGGGTTCGGGTGGCCGACGATCCTCCGGATCTTCACCGGGGGCGCCACGTGGCTGCTGAACACCTGGCAGTCGCTGGGCGTTGCCGGCCCGGCCGATCCGACCGGAATCGTTCTGCATTCCATTCCACCGATCGTGCTGGTTTTCCTCGCCGAATCGGCCCCGGTGTATCGGGCCGCTTTCTCGCGGGCGCTCTCGATGGCGCTCGATAAGGAAGCGGAATCCCGCGCCGGGATCGAGGCGGAAAAGCAGGCGATCGCCGATCACTACGAGGCGCGGATCGCCGATATCGAATTGCGCCACCGCGCCGACATCGAACGTCTCGAAGTGGCTTTGGAGCGGGCCCGCCTGCGGGCCGCGAAGCCGTCTGGTCGCCGGACCGACCAGACGACGAGGCCGGGCGACCAGAACCGCGACCAGGCGGACCTGGTCGGAGGCGACCAGAAGACCGACCAGGTTCCGGTCGGGGGCGGCGACCAGAAGACCGACCAGACGCTGGCCCGGTCGGACGACGAGGTCGCGTCTGCGCTCTGGACGGCATGGCAGGCAGAGGTCATCCGCACCGGCAAGGGCCTCTCGCGCTACCGAGTCGAGACCGACGGCAAGTGCGCCAAGCGTCAGGCACTTCGGGTCATTGCGCTCCTGGAAGCCCAGATGCCGTCAAACGCCACCGACGCCCCGAATGACCGAACCAGTGAGGAGGTCCGATGACGTCCCAGCGGCAGCGCCGCAACACCGATTCATGGCGGCGCCGGATCAGTGACCGCCTTCGCGAAGCCACCACGCCGATGGCCACCGCTTACGTCTGGTGGCAGGAACTCCGCCGGGTCGCCCGCGACCCCCACGACCCCGTGTGGACCGAGCTCGAACGTCTGCTGCGGCAGCGGGCCCGGGAGAGGGGTGATCGTCGCGCTGCGTGAGTTTCACTCCGCAGTTTCACTCGAAGTTTTACTCCGCGCGGGGCCCCAAGCCCGGTGGGCGCTGGGCGCGTGCGCGCGAGGACCGATCGTAACAGACCGTCAAGCAGACAAAGGAGACACAATGAGTATCGGAGGCGGCATCACGCTCGCCGCCGGGGTGTTCGCGCTGATCGCGGCCGTGCTGTTCCACGGCTTCCCCAAGCCGCAGAAGTGGCCGAAGTCGATCCCGTGGCCGGCGCCCTGGTTCACCCTCGTGCTCGTCATCGGCGGAACCATCGGCGTGCTGTCCGGTGGCATCGGCGCCTGGCTCAACCGCACGATCACCTCGGTCGTCTCGTGGGCGTCGGACTCGTTCGTCGCCAGTTGGACCGGGGTCGGGCTCGCCGCGATCATCGGCGGGCTGATCCTCGTGTTCCTCATCAAGCGGATCGCGAAGAAGGAGTACGACACCACGACCCTCGGTCTCGGCGCGGCCCTCCCGATCTTCGGTGTGGCCATCCCCGGGGCGATCGGGTCGGCCGTCGCGCTGTGCCTGTCCGCCATCGCCGGCGGCGTCGGGTCGGCCGTCGCCGCCGCGTTCGGGGTGGGGTGACCAGATGACCCGACCAGGCCCCGACCAGACTCCGGACCAGAACCCCGACCAGGTCGGCGACCAGACTCCGGACCAGAACCCCGACCAGGTCGGCGACCAGACCGACCAGAAGTCTGACCAGACGAGCGACCAGACGCCGAACAAGTCATGGCTGTTCCTGCTCGGAGTCGCCATTCTGACCGCTGTTCTGTGCGTCCTCGCGCGGCGGATCGGGTGGTGGTGGTAATGCTGCTGCTCATTATCGGGCTGGTCGCAGCCGCCTATTGCCTGCGCGCCGGATATCGCGACGCGAAAGCCACCGCTAACCGCGTCTGGACGGGCCACAAAGAGCGCGTCGCGAATTGGGCCAAGGGCGTCGAGCCCAAGCCGTCCAACGCCGGTAAGCGCGCCGGAATCGCCGCCGCCGCGATCGGCACCGCGGCATGGCTCGGGCTGCGGGCCTTCTTCGCGGGCGTGAAGGAGGCATGGCCGGACGGCATGGACGCCGGGGCCCGGTGGGCGAGCCGACGCGGATGGGTCGACCCGGCCGGGGCTTCCCGCCGCGGCGGCCGGCACCACGCCCCAGACTCCGGCGACGAGGACTACGACGACGAGACGAGCACGGTCCACAACGACCACGCAGACTGCACGCCGCCCGGCTGCGGACGGCCCGGCTGTCCTGCGCACCGGTCGTGGGCGTGGGCCTGCAACCGCTGCGGAGCGGGTGGTGGTGGTTTCCACACCGAGTGGGCGGCCCAGAACGCCCAGAGCAGCCACAGCTGTCCGCCGCCCCCGCGGGAGCCCAACCCCGAGAACAACGGGTCGCGCGTCGACTGGACGTGCGCCCAGTGCGGCGCCACCGAGACCGGTTACGACTCGCTCGCCGCCGTCCGGGCCCGCCACAACTGTCCCTACCGAGAAGCACGACCCGACGCGAAGAAGGAGAACCCCATGGCCGCTGAGACCACCGTCGAATCCCTGATCAACGAAACCACCACCGAGCAGACCGAGGCGACTGCCGCGGTCGACCAGGCCACCGAAGCCGCGAACCACGCGGCCCAGCGGACCACCGCGTCGAACGCGCGAGTGGACGCGGCCACCGCCAGCCGGTTCGGGTCGGACGTCACCGGGCCGCTCACCACCGTCGCCGACGCGCAGCAGGCCTACAAGGACCTCTGCGACCAGGCCGCCGTCGCGGCCCAGACCGTCGTGGACGCCACCACGCAGTGCCTGGCGGCCCTGCAGAAGCACCGCAGCGTCGGCGAAGCCGCGGAAGCCCTCGAGGGTGGCCGCGACTCGATGGCCGACCGCGACGCCTACGCCACCGCCTGACCCCGCACCAACCCCTCGACCGCGAGCGGCGTCCACTCTCCGGGCGCCGCTCGCGCTATCTCCGAAAGGAACCTCCGCGCGATGAAGCTTCCGTTCCGACGCCGGCCCCAGGGGCTCGGGTCGATGCCCGCCGGTAAGCCGTGGCGGAAGACCCGGGCGATCTGGCGAACCGGTAAGCGGGTGTACCGCCTCGGCCGTTGGACCTGGCGTAAGGGCTGGGCCTGGCGCCGGATGCTCGGCCCCCTCTACGTCGCCAACAGCCTCGCCTTGCTGGCCCTCCTGCTGCACGTCACCAGCGGCCCGGCGGTCGGCGCCCGCACCGCGGCGGTGCTGTGGGCACCCGTAGGCCTGTGGGTCGCTTGGCGGCTGCACCGCAACGACCTGGCCCGGCTGGTGCTGCGCCGGCTCGGCCTCGAGATCGACAGCCCGAACACGCCCCGCTGGATGCAGGTCGTCCAGACGCTCGTCCCCGGCAAGGGCGGTTCGTGGCGTCCGTTCGACCACGCCGTGCTGTGGGCCTGGTCGGTGTACACCCTCAGCGGCCTGTGGCTGATCGTCGCGACCGCGTGGACGCCGGGCCCGCCGATGTTCCCCGGCGTGTGGCTGGTGATCCTGATCGGCTGCTGGTTCAAGTGGCGCCACCACCACCGGGTGCGCCCGCCCGAGGACGTGCCGGTCGAGGAACGCCGGCAGATCTGGAACACGAAGGTCGCCAAGAGCGGCGGCGCGATCCCGGCGTCCACGCTCGGCGTCATCGAGGACATCGTCGCCGACGGCGAGGTCGTCGGCTGGACCGCGCTCGGCGAGCTCGACGACGAGTCGGCACTGACCTGCTCCGAGGCGATCGGCGACAAGAACCGCCGGCGGATCGTGAAGGCCTACCGGACCGGCCGGTCCAACGTGGCGCTCGAGCCTGCCGACGGCGACGAGGAGCACCTGTTCCGGGTGTCGATGTTCTCCGTCGACCCGCTGGAGAAGGTCCAGCACTGGGGTGGGCCGGCTGCGACGTTCGACCCGGCGACCGGGTTGATGCGGATCGGCCGGTACCGCGACGGGCAGCCCATGATGTACCGCTGGTACCGGCCCGGGTTCGGCCCGGTGTTCGACCTGCTGTACGGCACCACGGGCGGCGGCAAGTCCGAGACGGAGAACATGCTCCTGGGGACCGAGCGGGTCACCGAGTTCATGTCCTCGTTCGTCATCGATGCCCAGTACGGGCAGTCGCTGCCGGACTGGAAGAAGAACACGCACGGCTTCGCCAAGTCCGCCGAGCAGGGCGTCTATCTGCTCGAGGCGCTCACCGCGGAGATGTACGCCCGCAACGAGTACCTCGCCGACGTCCAGTGGATCGACGACCATGGTCGCGAGCGCGAGGGCGTGAGCTCGTTCGACCCGCTGCGTCACTGGGGCCCGGCCCGCATCGGCGAACAGGACCTCAGCCTGATCTGCGTGACCGTCGCCGAAGCCGGTGCCGTGCTCGCGATCCCGCGGGCCGTCGAGTGCCTCGAGGAGCTCTCGGAGATGTCCCGCAAGTGCGGGTTCAAGCTGCGGCTGGACCTGCAGGGGGTGCTGCTCGACCAGCTGCGGTCGCGACGGATCCGCAAGATGCTGCTCGGCGGAAACCTGCTCGGGTTCCGGTCGAACGATCCGCTCGACGGCAGCGTCAGCGGGTTCGGCCGGCAGTCCTCGGTCGACCCGGCGACGATCCCCGCCGAGTTCCCGTCCGGGGCCACGACCGCAGGCATGCTGTACATGCTCGGCTCGGGCGCCCGGGCCTGCGCGGGCCGTACTGACCTGACGCCGGATGCGTTCGGGTTGGCGACCGCCGGCGAGCTGTCGCCGTTCACCGCGTTGTCCCCGGCGCTGCAGGACTGGCTGGACGATAAGCCGGGCGCCCGCGGACCCGCGGCCAGCAGCAAGCCGGGACGTGAGCGCCTGACGGTGGTTCCGAAGGCCGAGCCGGACAAGAAGCAGCTGGTGCTGAAAGCCATCACCGAACTGGGGCAGGCCGCCACGGGTGCGATCGCACAGCACGCGAACGTGAAGCTGTCGACGACCTCGAAGGCGCTGAAGGAGTTCGCCGACGAGAACCCGCCGAAGGTCGAGAGCGTCGGCTACGGCGAGTGGCGGGTGCTGACCGAGGTTGCCGAGACCGCTTCTTGATTGCAGGCGGGGAATCTCCCCGCCTGTTTTCCCACTACGGCCTACAGGCCAGGAAGTAGCTACCGCCATGCCCAAAAGCCCCTACGAGGGCCAGATGGAAGTCATCTGCCCTGAGTGCGGACTCCGAGCCCACATCGTTAACCGTCTTGAAGACGGCATCTTGGCCATCGGTGCCCACACCGATCCGGCGAAGCCCATCGCCGAAGCCGAATGCCCCGGTGGTGGGCGGCCCATCACCGGCATCCCGGATTTCTGAGGAGGCCCGGGATGAACAGAGGGGGGACGTTCGCCGCGGCCGGGTTCGCACTGCTGGCCGGGCACCAGGCCGGGGATCACCTGGTGCAGACCGACCATCAGGCCCAACACAAAGCCAGCGACGGCGCGAAGGGCTGGCGGGCCATGGCGGGGCATGTCGCGTCGTACACGGCGTGCCAGGCGGTGGCGCTCGCGGGGTTGTCCGCGGCCGGCGTGAAGCTGCGCCCGTCGCGCGCACTGGCCGCTCTGGCGGTTTCGGCGGGGACGCACGCGTTCATCGACCGTCGCTGGCCGGTCGTGTGGTGGCAGGACCGCACCGGGTCGGGGCCGTTCGTGCGGCTCGCGGATCACGGCATTAACGGGGCGTACCTGTCGGATCAGGCCGCGCATGTGGTGTGCCTGTATGTGGCGGCTCTGGTCGCGGCGGCCTGACCCGGCCCGGCGTTGCACGAACCTCGCGTCGTGCAGCAGCCGAGCCGGGGACAGTCCCCGGCGGAAGGGATCGACATGAGCAACGACAACCACGGCGCGCGGACGCACGGCCGGAACAGTGCCGCCCACGAGGGAACGGTGACGGGCGGCATCACGATCGGCGGCGGCAAGGTCCAGGTCGGCGACGGCAAGTCGGGCGAGACCAAGTCGAAGTAGCCGGTTGGGCGGCGCCACCAAGGCGCCGCCTTATCGATGACCCCCACCCATCCGGACAGAAAGGCATTACGCATGTCCAACGGAACCCCGACGACGGTCGAGAAGCCCGCGACGTGGATCGTCATCGCCGCATTTGGCGACCAGATGGTCGTCGACCCCGAGAAGAACCTGCGGGACCTGGCGGTCATCCAGGACCGCGCCACGAGGGAGAGCCGCCGCCAGTTGCGACTCGCCGTCGTCCGTGACGACTCCGACAACCCCGACGAGAATCGGGCGCAGATGTGGCTGCTCGACAACTCTAAGGTCGACCAGGTCGAGGCCGCTCTCGCCGAAGCGAAGGAACTCGCCGACACCCTCAACCGGGCGCTCGGCCAGGTGATGCGATGACGCGGTAGAAGGCATGTCGTGGACCTGCGATAACGGGCACCTGAACCCCGACGGGACCGCGGTGTGTACCTACCCGCCACGTGTCCCGGACCCCGACGACCCCCATCACGAGCAGGGTCTGCAGCCGTGGCCGATGTGCCCCTCCCGCAGGGAATGCCACATCGTCGGCTGCGAACGCCGCGACACCCGGCTCTACATCGACGGCGCCCGCTGCCGGGAGCACGCTCCTGACCAGCGACTGCACGACGCCGGACAGCCGAACCAGACGTCAGCGCGAACCTGTACCCATGCGCGGGCAGCTGAGATCCTGGCGCTGATCGAACGCGAGGGCCACACCTGGACGCGCGTTCGGGATCCGATTACGCAACAGCGGTTGCCCCGGCCGATTCCGGCTCGCAAGCCTGTGCCACCGAAGCGGCCTCATCGAACCGACTAGTCCACCCACCCGCCGGCCTCGTCTCCCCTTCGGGGGAGGCGGGGCCCTTTTTCGTGCCCGGGGGTAGCCGGTACCACCGCTGCGCCCTGGAAACGCGCGTCAGCGGCCTTCTCCGGGGGCTGCGAGAGGGCCGCTGAGCGTTCGTGTCCGCCGGGTGCCGGGAAGCTCGACGGACCGCCGATGAGCGTAGAGCAGGCAGCACAGCGGGCGGGACCACCCTTCCGAGGCCATCTACAGGCCGACCGGTACCCCGGTGATGGCCGCCCGCACGCCCCCCACTCCCTTAGGGGGTCGGGGCGCTTTCTTCCCTAGGTGGATGAGCAACGAGGTGAATCCGTCCTGCCGTCGTTCGACTGACGCGAGGCTTACGGGGACCACTGCGGATCAAACTGGGGGTACCCATGATCGACCCGGAGGAGTGGGCATGGCAGACGGCAAAGGTCCCGGTGCAGGCCTGCGACGGCACTCCGCTGCGATCAGGAGGAGTGCGCCACATGCTGCCCGCCGGCGCGGCGCTCCGGATGCACGGATCCCAGGCCGAGGACTATCGGGAAACGCCGCCCGGGGTCATCGAACCGATCGACGTCCAGCCGTTCCTGGAGGCTATCTCGGCGGTGTACTTCGGCTGCGGGCCCTGCGAGGAGCGGCATGTGTCCGTGATCGCCAACGATCCGGTCCTGACAACCCACGTAATCGGAGTCGCCCTCGAGGCGCTCGGCGCGGACACCGCTACTGCAGAGGCAGTCTGCAACCGGTTTGGCGCACCCGGAGATGTCATCGCCCTGGTCTTACGCAACTACGGACCGCGGGCGGCTGTCGACGTCGCCAAAGCGGCCGACCCGGGAAGTCGCCGTCAAGCGGTCATCCGCGCGGTGTACACCGTTATGCCAGTGAATTGGCTGCGGAACGCGGTGAGCGCTGTCCCGGGGTTTGGCCAGCACGGTCGGCGGCTCGGGGACCAGGAAGTACTCGACGGCTACCGAGGGGACTATCCAGTTCCCGATGATCGGCTAGCTGGCGAGTGACATCTGCAGAGAGCTGCGCGACCCTTCAGGGGGCCTGCGGCGCTCTGGGTTAGCTCGTGGTGGGCAGGGGCCGGTTGGCCGGGCGGTTGTTCTTGCGGGCGTCGCCGGCGCCGTACTGCTTGGCGATCCGTCCGACGGTGTTGCGGTGAAGGCCAGCGATCTCGGCGATCTCGGCTACGGGGATGGGGGCTTCGACGGCCGCGGCGATGGCCTGGCCGACGCGCTCGTCGAGCTCGGCGGTGACGCGTTGGCGCTCGGCGAGGAGTGCGCGGAGTTGGGTGCGGGCTTCATCGGGTGTCATGTTCAGAGGATTGCATATCTGGGGTTGCATCTCTAGATCGCTCCTTGCTACGTTTGCACTATCAAAGTTGCAATCCTAAGGAGCCACATGAACGCCGACCTGTACGCCGCAGCCCGCGCCGAAGTCGCTGCCCAGCTCGCCGAGCACGAAGAGATGCGGCAGCGCCGGATCCAGTGGGCCAAGGAAGACGGCGACTGGGCCGAGCTCGCCCGACTCACCGGCGGCGACATCGGCTTCGACTGAACGGCCCCTCGGCCCCGCCGCGGCGGCGGGGCCGGCTAAGCGCAGCGAACCGACAGAATGTGTCCACGGTCTATGGGTCCGGGCACTCGCCGTCTGGTCTGCTCGAGCAAGGCGAAGCCCTCGCCGCGACAGGTGGGGGCGAGGGCTGGCAGGCACCCATGCCGGGAAGCGCGGGGTGCCGTAACCGCAGCGTACCCACGGAGTATGAGCTGCGATGGTCCCGGAATGGTGGTCACCGCTTCCCGGCGTCGGCTACCTCGAGAGCGTTGAGACCTCGATCTCGGGCAGCGGGCGCTCGACGGGACGACCGATGTACCACCAGGCGCCGGATGCGATCCGCGCTGTCTCGCGCTCGCCGGTCATCAGCACGATCTGGCCATCGCCGGTCACGGCGTACTGATCGGCATCGAAGTGGAGCTCACGTCCGCTGTTCAGCATGACTTCGTAGGTGGCCATGACGTCCTCCCTGAGGGCCCGAATGCCTGCCCAATCGGTATGGCGACCGGCGAGGTGAGAGATCGGCAGCGAGCTTCTCAGTGGCCCGGGAGCGTGCCCTTGAGCGCCTAGAGCCGGGCAGGCTAAGGCTGACCACTGCATGCTGGGCCCGCTCGGCGTCGGGCGTTGTTTCAAGTGAAACGATCCCCGACGGCATTGGGGCGATGAAGCCGTCGGCGAGGAGGCGGTCGACGTCCTCGGCGATCGTCTCGGGTGGCAGCTTGGCTGTCGGCGTAGATCGTGTGGGCCGTGTAGCCATGCGGCGCCGGGGTGCGCACCGTCACGGCCGGCACGGTCACGACGTACCGCGGCCCCACCCGCTAAAGGACGCAAAGCGCATAGCGGCAGAGTGGATGCCCGCGACCGGTGCCGTCTGATCGCGACTCAGACGGCGTCTCCGGCATCCTTCGGCCGGATCGCACCGGACCTGATGGGCTCGTCAGCTCGAACTTTGTCTACGAGATCCCGCCATGGCAGCAGGAAGGCGCTGCGGTTCGGTAGACGCGTGATCCAGCCGTACAGCGAGTTCGGGAGCTTGTTCAGCTCCGGGCCATGAACGTCGACCACCTCGCCAGTGACGGCGTAAACGAGCGCTTTGTACAGGTTGATCGGGCCACTGCCTGAGTAGCCCCAGCCGAAGGTCGCGCGATCGACGGACACTGCGGCTAGCGGCAAGATTGGCCCGCTGCCGTAGCGGAGGAATGGCCAACCGTCGCCGCCCTCGATCGCCGTGGCGTGCGTGGCCCGTTCGTCAGATCTGAGGACCGGCCAGAGGAGACGTATCTGATCGGCACCGTAGGCACGCTGCTTGTGCGCGACCAATGTGCCGGCCGCATCCCGAAACCACCCTGCCACCTGCTCTGCTTCGCTAGTGAACTCGGACAACCTCCCGACGGTGAACCGGGCTGCGTCGGAATTGAGTGTGTGGATCGCTTCGGCCAGATCGATGTCGCCGATGTCGACCGGAGCCAAAGCCCCGAAGTAGTCGCGAGTAATGCGGCTGTCGAGCTCGAGGGTGTGGCCGGCGTTCCGAGAGCCGTCCAGCGTTGGTATGAACATCTGCCAATGCTGACCGGTTACCTACTCGGAGCGTCGCGTGAATCGGCGAAGCCTCACTGGCAAAGGCATCGGCACTGACTGAGCGAAGACATGGTGAAGCCCTCGTCCCGACGACTTGGGGGACGAGGGCTTCGCTGGCGCCCAGTTGCCGGGAAGCGCGGGGTCGCCGTAATCGCAGCGTGTCCCCGCATTGCGCGCGGCGACGGCCAAAGCTCGGGGGCCACACAGTTCGGGGGCAGTCGCTACCTGCGAGGCTCCTTGCGGATCCCGCAGCGAGGGTTGAACCCGTCGTTCTCTGCGACTGGAAACCCGGCGAGGTAGCAGGCGACGATGAACGCGCCGTTGGTGACGTAGCCGGCACCGTCGCGTTCCATGACGTGCTTCCAGTGGTACGACGAGGCCGCGCCACTGAACGTCTTCCGTGGCTCGCGGGTCGAGGTGAGCCAGTCGCGGGCGGCTTCCACTTCCTCGAGACGGACCCCGCGAAGCGGCTCGGCCATGACCGCCTCGTAGCGGTCTTTCGGGCTGCCGTTGCCGCGGCCGACACCGTGAGCGTTCAGCAGAGGATGCTCGTCGAGGATGCGCTGGACCTGGTCTGCGGTGATCGGCTCAGTCATGCCGCGAATGATCCCGTGATTGGCTTCCAATGTTGGGGGATCGGCGACCTGAACGCATCGCCATCTCGACTGCCTCGTAAGTGCCGGACGCTACTCCCGGCAGCGTCCACGGGTCGTACTCCTCCTCTGCCGGCGCCATCGCGCTTTCGATCGCGTCGAGCATGCTCGCCGGCGCTGGATCGCCCGGTCGGCGAGCGGGCGGGCGGCGCATACCCGCCCGCTCCTGCGTCCGTGGGGGCGCCGAGGCTGGCGTTCCCATGGCCGCAGCGATGGCCTCGGTCATCGATGGACGTTGACGGTTGGTGCTCATCTCGTGGTTCCTCTCGTTGTGAATGAGGCGCCTCCGATTACCGGCAACCCCGGGATTGCTTCCAGCGGGGCGACACACCCAGTCGATTTGCCTCCCACGCGACGAGCGCCGTATCGAGCGGGTGCCGATCGGCCGTCACACGCAGGGCCCAGAACAGGCCGTCAGAGCAGCGCCACGCCGCGTCCTCGGCGTTCAGCAAGGCCTCGGTCTGCCGGATCATCGTGAGCTCGGATGCGGCCTGCTCTGGGGTGTAGTGCGCCCGCAGCGGCTCGACCGGGATCTTCGCCATGTCGGCGATCAGCCGGTACGCCGACCGGCGTGCGTCATCAGCCGCGAACGCGACCTGCCCCCGCAACCAATAAGCGCGAGCCAGAGCCGCGTCCATCCGTCGCTTCCGCCGGCGCAGCCCAGCTGGGGTGTCCTCACGCAGACTCCCGCCGGCAGCCTCCATGAGGCGCTCGGCGATCGGGTCCGACTCGAGGTGGTTCAAGCCGAACGCCAACGCCCGCAGCGTGTTCGGCCGTGGCCGCAACTGCCCGCACTCCAGGCGTTCGATCGTCGTCCTGTGCACCGTCGAACGAACGGCCAACGCTCGCCGTGACAAGCCCCGCTGTGCTCGCTCGGCCCGGAGGGTGGCCCCGAGCGTGGCGACCAGGCGGGCGCGCTCCTCCGGTGGCACCTGCGCACGGACGAATAACCGGTTGCTGCTACCTCGCCCGTTCAACGCCTGCCCGCGCGCGAGGCCACCCGCCGGGTTGCCGTCACTTATCGATGTCTCGCGCGGGCGCGTTTTGGGGGTTGGACCGGTCGAACCTGTCACGCGGGCCGGTCCGGCTGGTCGTCGGCGAAAGCTCGGTCGCCGATGGCTTCGCCCCAGAGTTGGCGTTCCCGGTGGGTGTTCGGGGATCCGATACCGCGGCGGAGTCGGTCGTCGCGGTCCGCTTTCGCCTTGCCTCGGGTCCATTGCTTGATGAGGGCGAGGCGTTCGGCCGGTGGCATGTCGGTGAGGCCGTGCAGGTCGGGGAGGCCGGAGTAGTCCGGCGCGGGGCTGCCGGGGTGGTTCCGTCGCCGGTGTGGTGTTCGGCTGGTCTTGGCGTTCGGCTGGCCGGCCGGTTCGGGTGCTTCCATGGGTACCCCTCGTTCATGGGTCCCGGCCCGCGCCCCGGAGTAGTGGGGCGCGGGCCGGCTGGTTCAGCGGATGATGCGGTCGAGGCCGAACTGGTCGGGGACGTCGTCGGAAGCCAGGACGCTTTCGTATTCGTCGGACCAGGCGGGGGCGCCGCCGTTGCGGTCGCGTTCGTTCTGCAGGGCCCGGCGGAGGGCGTGGGCGAGGAGCGCGGCGGGCTCGACGGGCCGGTAGGCGCGTTTCCCTTCGCTGGTGTCTGTGACGAGGACGGAGCCGCGGTGGAGGTGGGTGTCGGGCAGCCCGTAGGGGGTGAGTTTCTCGCCGTGCTGGGTGGCTTGCGCGGCGGCTTCCTGGTTGCGGGTCATGAGTTCGGTCAGCGTGGTGTTGCGGGCTTCGGCGGCGGCGTAGAGCGTCTCGAGGGCGCGGACGGCGTCGTCGGTGGCTATCTGTACTTCGGAGGCCTGGGTGGCGTGGAAAGCGCGGACGTCGTTGCCGAGCTGCCGGTAGTGCTCGGCGCGGGCCCGGGTGTCGCGGCGGTCGCGGCCGGCGATGGCGTTCTGGACGGCCGCGGTAGCCCGGCGGAGGGTGTCGCTGGCGCGGTGGAACAGGTCGTCGTCGACCTGGGGGTCGGTGCCGGCGCGGCGCTCGAGGTCGCTGACGACGAGCTGGGCGGCGTCGCGCTCCTGTTCGGCGAGGCGGACGGCTTCGTCGGCGTCGATGGTTGGGGTGTCGGTGGGCATGTGGTGCTCCTGTTCGGGGTGTTCGGTGCCGGGTGGCCCGGCGATACGATTGGGGTCGGGTTACGGGCCCGTGGCCGCTGACGACGCTTGGATGTTCGTCAGCGGCCTCGTCGTTTCAGACGTCAGGTTGTGGGGCGTGGTCGCCGAGTTGTTCGACCCAGTGGGCGAGCAGGGCGGCGCTGTGGTTGGGTGCGATGCCGCGGGCGATCTGGCGCAGCTGGGTGTAGGTCGATGCGCGGTGGCCGGTTTCGATGTCGGCGAGGGTGACCGGCGGTAGACCGATTTGCCGCGCGAGGTGGACGAGGGGCATGCCGCCGTGCCGGGCCCGGTAGTCGAGCAGGTGGTTGCCGATGACGGCCGCTCTGGCGTCCTGGGCGACGGGCCGTGTCATGCGCTCACCTCGGCGGGGATGCGGCCGGTGCCGTTGCAATGCGGGCAGGGTTCGCCGCGCGGCTCGGCCGCGGGTGGGTGGTAGGCGCCGAGGTAGTAGTCGGCGGGCCGGACGTTGTGCGGCCACTGGGCGGCTCGGGGTAGGTCGCTGCCGTTGCGATTGCGAGCGACGACAGTGGCCAGACCGAGGACGGCGCCGATGTCGTTCGCGCGAGTGGCGAAGTGGGGTCCATGCCCGTGGTAGGCGGGCTCGTCGACGCCGGTGACCTCGGCGCCCTCCTGGTGGAGCATCTCGTGAAGGAGGACGTCGTCGACGAATAGACGGCGGCCGGCGATGGGCCCGGACAGTCGCGGATGCGTCCCGGTTAAGAGGGACGGCCGAATGCGGATCTCCAGCCGCGAGCCCCACGATGAGGCGTAGCAGCACTGACCGTAGGTCGCCGGCCGCGACGGCTCGGTCAGGGTCACATAGGGCTCGAGAAGGCGGCCACCGAAGAACCGCGCGTTCATGTTGTGCCAGTGGTCCCGCAGACGCAGCAGCATCCCGCGGTTGGGTTCCTCGGCGTGCTGCTCGACCCAGGCCCAGTAGTCGCGGCGGTGCGCGACGACGACCTCGGCGATCTCGACAGGCACGATCTGTGGTCTCCTTGTTCTCGGTTGAGGGTTGGTCGGCCCGGGACGTGCGCCGTCCCGGGCCGACATCACTGCTGAACGGGATCCGGCAGGTCGCCCACGAGCTCGGGCGCATAGCGGGACAGCCGGGCGAACTGCCACAGGGCAGCGTCGAGTTCGCGTTTCGCGATAGCCGCCTCGAGCGCGATCGTCGCGAGGGTGTCGAGGACCGCCTCAGGGTGATCCGGGAGTTCTTCCCACGCGATCTGGGTGTCCTCGGCTCCGTCGGGCGTACTGCGCCAGTAGCTGAGGCGCGGCGGCGGCCCGTCGGCGTTGGTGACCGCAGGCGCCTGCCGCTCGAGCCAGCGGAGCATCGCAGCCAGCCGTTCCGGATCCGCGGCCTGGCCATCGAGGTTGTCAGCGGGACGGAGCTCGAGGCCGCCGGCGACGTGCCACGACAGGTCCGTGAGCCGTCGCAGCAGGCGGTGCTCCTGGCCCGTCACAGGTCGTCGTCCTCGTCGTCGCCGCGCTGTTCGGCGGCGTTCTCGGCGATGAGCGTGACCATCGCGACCGCGGTCTCGTGCAGTCGCCGGCGCAGCGCCGCGGCGGTCACGATGAGGGACGCGAGGGCGCGGTCGCGCTCGCCGGGTTCGAGGTTCTGGACGGGTGCGGTGGTGCGCTCGCTGCCGTCGTCGTTGAACAGGTCGACGAACGCGCCTCCGAGGTAGACGCCCGCTTCCTGGAGTTCGGTGAGTTCGCGGGCTCGCTGGTCGGACAACAGCCACGCCCAGGCGCCGGCGATCTCTGCCGGGGTGGCCGCGGCTTCGACGTTGTCGACGAAGAGCGCACCGTCGGTGTCGATGCGCCCGCTCCAGGAGAACGGGTCGAGGCTGGTGGCGTCGCCGAGTCGCTCGGCGAACTCAACGATCTGCGGGACGGTTGAGAGGGTCACGGCTGCTCTCCGGTGGTCTCGGGGGTGGACAGGCGGACGAGCGCGGCGAAGTTGATGAGCCGGCGCTGCAGGTCCACTGGTTCGTATGCGCTCATGCGTTTCGCCTGTCGGCCAGCACCTCGGCAGCAAGCGCGGACCACAGGGCAGACTGGCTGGGGTCGGTGCACTGATCGGCCATCGCGCGGAACTCCTCAGCCGCTACCTGACGAGCGTTCGGGTCGCTGTCGCGCCATGGGCCAAACGCCGAATTGACGGAGTTGTTGGGTCCGCGGCCGGGATCGTTGGCCCAGTACTCGAGGGCGTCGGCGAGGTCGAAGCGGACGCCTGCGAACCAGACGTTGATGCCGGGGAAAGCGTCATTGCGACGCAGGTGCGCGATGACGGCGTTGAGTGTCTGCGGGTCGGTGGCTTCGCAAAGGGCACGGAGTTCGGGGGTCACCGGTCGCCCTCCCATGCACCGAGCACCTCAACAGCGCTGTCGGGCAGGCAGCTGATGACCCATTCGCAGACGAACGCGCCGCCGCTGATTCGCCGCCAGTACAGCTCGGGTCCGCCGGGGTCGTAGCCCGGGACAAGCAGCTGCAGCTCGCTGACGTGCCGGCTATCCGCGGCGTGAGCGCAGTACTCGCCGGGCCGCAGCGTCGAGGTCTTTCCGTTGCTGCGAAGGAGCTTGACCGGTCGGAGGGTGCGAATCCGGGCCGCGGTCGGCTCGAACTGCGAGCGGTGGTTGAGGTGTCCCTCGGGCATTGCGAACGTGCTGCGGCAGTGGGCGGTCTTCGCGGCCCACGCCGAGCAGGGGGTGCAGGCCTTCCACCGGCCGGTCAGGTGGTGATCGGTGTGGTCGGGGCAGGGCCGGACGGTCAGGTCGATCGTGGTGCTCGACACGATGTTCTCCGTTCTGGAGGGGGCAAGGTTGGGTTGGGCTACTCGTCGACGGTCAGGCGTTCGATCGCGGCACGGCGCTCCTCCTCGCTGGGCAAGGTGTAGAGGCGGGTGGTTTCCAGGCTGCGGTGGCCCATGAGTTCGGCGATGGTCGCCAGGTCGACGCCGGCTCGCCGGAGCTCGGTGCCGAAGGTGTGGCGCAGCACGTGCGGACCGAACGGCGCGAAGTCGAGGTCGGAACCGAAGCCGCACACGATCTCGCGCGCGGTGCGGTCGGTGAGCCGGGTTCCGTGGCGCCCGTTGACGAACAGCGCGGCCGTGGGGGTGCCCCCGTCCCACTTCGGTCGTTCATCGAGCCAGGCGCGCAGTGTCACCCGGAGCTCCGAGTGGATGTCGACGTGGCGGATCTTGCCGCCGGCGCCCCCTTTACCGGTGACGCGCAGGCTGCCGGTGCGGGCGGAGAGGGTGATGTCGTCGATGTCGAGGCGCACGACTTCGCCGATACGGAGGCCGGCGCGGTAGGGAAGCAGTCCGATCGCGCGGTCGCGCGCGGATGCGCAGCGTTCAATCGCGCGAAGGTAGCGCAGGACGTCGCGTCGCTCGAGGGCCTTCGGCGCGGTCCGGCGGGTGATCTGGCCGCGGCGGATGTCGGCTCTGCCCATGCCGCGGCGGGTGTAGAAGTCGTCGAGCGCTGCGAGGTAGCCGTTCAGGGTGGACTCGGCGAGCTTGTGCTGGGTCTTCAGCATCACGCGGTAGTCGCGGACCGCACCGTCTCGTGCGTGGACGTCGGTGAGCGGATCGCCATCGTGATCGCCCGTTTCGAGCCAATCCAGGTACGCACGGACACGTTGGGTGTATTTCCGGCGCGTGGCCTCGCCGAGCTTCTGGCCGGGCTTGGCTAGCTCGGCCTTATAGGTGGTGAACGCGTCAGTCACGGCACGCTCCTATTTCCGGAAGTCGATTCGGGGGTCTAGCGAGGGCGTCAGCGCCTGGTTTCCGGAAGCCAACGGGGGCCGGGACGACCGGGAATCCGTATTTCCGGAACTGGCGGTCTGGTCTCGGCGT
The DNA here is from genome assembly GCF_006912135.1 of Cryptosporangium phraense. Classification (NCBI taxonomy): domain Bacteria; kingdom Bacillati; phylum Actinomycetota; class Actinomycetes; order Cryptosporangiales; family Cryptosporangiaceae; genus Cryptosporangium; species Cryptosporangium phraense. The sequence goes on from NZ_VIRS01000009.1 coordinate 252,643, forward strand.
GGCGTCTGGTGCTCGGACGCGCGTCGTGCGGCCGGCTTTCGTGTCAGGTCACTCGCGTGGCTGGCCGCGCTGCTTGTGCGTGTCGCGGTCTTCGCGGCGGTCATCACGACACCGATCGCAGGTGCGTCGGCTGGTCGCTGTCATCGTCCGGGGCGGCCAGCTCGATCTCCTCTTCGAGCGCATTTTCGTCAGGCCAGAAGATTCCGTCGGCGCTCGCCTCAACCGTGACCACAGAGGGCGCAGCGAAGGCCGGAACGTCCGTTTCCGCAGGCTGGCCGTGGGACGAAATGTTGGTAGCTACCCCGCCCTTCTTTATTTTTTGGGGGGGATGGGGGGTGAGTTCCCACATTTCGTCCCACACCTCTACCGACGAGTAACTTTCTTGGAAGACCTCTGCGACCAGATCGCCGTCATCGCCGGACAGGGACCAGAACACCGGGCGCATGTCGATTTCGCTGTCGTCGTCAGGCTCTTCGCCGTCGCGTTCGCCCTCGACGACGCCGATCAGTTGCAACTCCTCCGCTGCGAACCGGGCAACTTTGCGGTCGAGATGTGCCTGCCGGGCGAGCTCGGCCGTCGTCATTACTTCGCCGCCGGCCAGGGCACGCAGCACGGATTGGCGAGTGATGGGCATGGAGTCGAGCGCGACGCGCCTTGTGAGCGCCATGACCATGCTCTCGGGCAGGCCGAGCGCGAGCAGGCCGGACGCGATGCCGCGTAGCTGCTGTACGACTCGTGGCGGGTCCTCGATAGTGGGGACACCGTCGATTTCGCGGCGACCGTAGCCGTGTCGCGGGACGACGGCCCGGCCCCAGCAGGTGACTAGCGCGGCGTCGGTGATCGCATCGTCGAGGGCGTCGGAAATCTCGACCTCGACGATCCGGCGCATTGCTTTCCGGACCAGCGCCGCAGCCTTCTCGCCGGCAGCCTTCCTAGCCGCATCCAGGCGCGGCCCCTTGCGGCGAGCCTTAGCCGCGGCCCGCCGCTTCGCCGCCGTATCCCGGACGGGGAGCCGGTAGTAGACCCACCTGGGCCCGAGCTGGTCAGAGTGAGACGAGTACCGGTCGATCGCGCCGGTCACTGCGGCGACGACGGTCAGGCGGCCACGCCACTCGAGCGGCTCGTCCGTGGCGGACATCCCGGGTGGTGAGATGTCGCGCGTGACGTGCCCGTCGTAGGCGCGCCGCAGGATGCCGAATACCTGGTCCCGGCCGCCGCGGTCAGAGGTGGCCAGCAATGACGAGAGGTCTCCGAAGGTGACCAGTGCGGTCGCGCCGACGCGGGCCAGCACTCCAGTGGGGCGGGAGTTCTTGCCTTTCGACCAGCCGAGCAGTCCAGCTGCGGTCACATCGTCGAGGAACGAGTCGGTGACGCCGTCGAGCAGCCGTACTGACTCTGTCTTGCCGGATGACGGTGGGGCGACGAGTAGCAGCCACGATGGCTCACCTTGTGCGCGTGTTGTGGCGGCGGTAGCGAGGGTGAGGATGGGCCCGGTCGGGTCAGGGAGGTCGAGCCATTCGCGCAATTCCACGATGAAGGCGCGGAGCTCGTCGGCGACGGCGTCAGCGGGTACTAGGTCTGCGACCTGCGAGGTCCGGGCGTGCGTGCTGGCCTCAGCCGGCGGGTCCTCGCTCTCGGGCGCCTCCTCTGCGAGCTGCACGAAGTCGTCGAGACCATGGCCTGCGGCCAGGTGATCGTGAGCGTCCTTGCCGGTAGCGGCTGTCAGCACCGTGACGTCACACCCGAGTTTGCGAAGGCTCGCAGTGACCCCCAGGGCGTGCTTGCGCCCCGGGTAGTCGTTGTCGGCCACGATCCGGACGACGGCGCCGCGGAGGAAGCGGCCGTAGTCGTCCCGCCACTTGCCGGCGCCGCCGGAGTTGCAGGTCGCGGTTACGCCGGCCTGCCGTAGCGCCTCGACGTCCTTCTCGCCTTCAGCGATCCAGACGGTGGCGCCGGCGTCGACCGCGGCGATCACTTCGGGCAACCGGTACAGGACTCGCCGAACGCCCTGGATGTTCCAGCTCCACCCGCTCTTCTTGGCCTGGTCCGGGCGGCGCTGGAGGAACTCCTTCGTCGTGCTCCGGACGACGTCGAAGAGGTGGGTGCCTGTCTCGTCGGTGTAGGTGTAGATCGCGGAAGCCCGCAGTCCGTTCGGCATCCAACCGTCGCGGCCGAGCCCGACCTGGTGATCGCGCGGTTTACTGATGTCTTCGTCGGCGAGTCCGAGCGCGGCGAGGATGTCCTTGCGGTCGCAGCCCGCGAAGCAGTGGAGAAGGACGGGCTGGGTGTGGCCAGTGTCGACCGAGAGGCTGGCCTTGGCGTCGCCGTGAACGGGGCACTGGGCCATGTAGCCGCTGCCGGATTGCCTGACGTTCTCTAGCCTCGGCAGGACGATGTCCCGGAGAGTGTCGGCCTCGCGTCGGCTCACGCGGCGGCCCCACCGTCCATCACGCGGACGGCCAGGGCGGTGCCGCGCCAGATGCGAGCGGCAGACTTCGCGACGGTCGGGCGCTTGGAAGGTCCGTATCCGACGGGTTCGACGATGCCGGCGCGCGCGGCGGCGAGCAGCCGCGGGCCCCAGCGGTTCGGGGAGTCGGGCTCCGGCACGCCGATGTCGATCAGGTCGAAGGCCTGGAAGGTGGCGCCCGTTCGGTAAGTCTGGGCAGCGAGAGCGACGATGCCGCGGTCGCAGCAGTCGCGCCACCACTCATCGGTGCCGATGTCGGCAAGGTGCATACCGGCGTCTTTGCGGATCTGGCCCTCATCGGTAAGCAGGCTCTGCTGCTCCGGCTCCGTGACGCTTCCCGGGGCGCCCGGGGTCGGGTTATCGTTTATCGCGGACAAGGTAGGTGCGCTGCTTTCTTCCAGACGCCTCGCGGGCTGTGGTCGCCCGCGGGGCGTTTCGCTGTTCGGGGAAGGTGCGTCGGCAGGCCCATGCCTGGCGCTGTGCGGTGCGTTGAGCGGGCCTTATGCGTGTGGTCTCGCGGCCATGGCTATGCGGCGGTCTCGGCCGCGCGCGCCTGCTCGCCGTTCTTGGGGCGAAGCGTCGCGAAGGCGGCGGAAATGACGGCCTGCTGTGTGGCACTAAGAGGCGGAGCCGCGGCGACCAACTCGGCGATGCGCGCCTCAGCTGCGGGGCTGAGTCGTCGCCTTCGCTGGATGGCCATGGTCAGGACGCCTGCTCGGCCTGCTCGATGAACGCCGTGACCTCGTCGAGCCAGTAGAAGTGTCGGCCGCCGAGCTTGTGGGAGTCCGGGCCGTAATTGCGCCGGCGCCACTGCCGGAGCGTGGCCTGCGGGACGCCACTCAGCTCGGAGACCTTGGCGGTTCCAATGCGCTGTCGCGTCTGGGCGGTGATGGACACACTTCACCCCTTCAAAGGTGGGTTCGGAAAACGAAACGCACGCTCTGAACGAACAGTGACGGAGGGGGAGGGGCGGTGTCAAGGTGAGACCTGAAATTTGGTCGCACCAATCGCTAATCACGCTTGCGGTCAGATTTCTGACCGCAAGCGCTACAGTCCAGGCGTGGGCGACGAAACGACGGCCGAGCAGCAAACGATCCGTGCGCTGATCGGCGGCAATGTCGCCCGGCTCCGCGCAGAAGCCGGCGCGGTTCGGCAGGACGATCTAGCCCGTGTGGCACGCGAATTCGGGTTCTCCTGGAACCGATCCAACGTTGCCGCGCTCGAGCGGGGGGACCGGGCGGTCCCCATCGAAGTGCTAGTCAGCCTGCCATTGATCCTCGCCTCGGCCCTCGGCCGCCCGGTCGCGCTGAAGGAACTATTCGAGGGCGACCCGGGGCAGTACGTCGATCTTCAGATGCGTCGCGGCAACATGGACCTGGGCTTCATTCAGCGCCTTGTCGACGGAGCCGCAGTTGACGGCAGCGAGGAACCCAGCGTGCGCCACGGATCCGGCCAGCTGGTCGCCGCGGCCGCCGGAACTGTTCACGCTTCTGCCCAGGTGCATGGCCCGACCGTCAGGACTGACGACAAGTGGGCGCCGAGCGATGTGGTGATCCGCGCGTTCCGCACTTCCGGGGATGCCGAAATTCGGATGGCACAGCGACTCGGCCGTGATCGACGGGACGTCGTCTTTGCGGCCGCGAACCTATGGGGCCATTCGTTGACGGCTGAGCGTGATGCACGTGTCGCCGAGGCCGACAGGTCTCTCGGCGAGCAACGGCAAGAGGGCCGCGGGCGGCGAGCTCAAGTGACCCGCGCCCTCGAGCGCGAGGTCAGCGATTGGCTTGCGGAGAACTGGGAGCCGGCAGAGCCGGGCGCGGACGTCAGCGAATCCACTGAACACTGACCGAGTCCGGATCGAAGTAGTTCTCGCCCACCCGCCAGCCCGGGCGCCGGCCGCGCCGCGCCGGCTGGAGCGTGATTAGCAGGAGCTCGGAGATGATCGACCGACGGCGATCGAGTGCGAGCGCGGACCAAGACTCCTCGACGTTGGTGCCGACGACCCCGTCAAAAACCGATCGTCGCGACACCTCGGCGAGTCGCGCTTCGATGGCCTCGAGCTCGGCGTCGAGAGCCGCGGTCGCTCGCCCGTACTGCCGGGTGTCGATGGTTTTCGCGACCCACATGTCGGTCGCTTCGTCCTTCTGTCGCCGCAACTCGAACGCCTCGGCGTGAAGCGCCTTGATGTCGACGTCGTCGCCGGGGGTCTGGAGTAGCTCGAGGGCGTCCGCCCGGCTGAGCCGGTCGATAACGAGAGCCGTGATGAAGTCGTCGAGCTCGCGGGCATCCCGGGCCATCTCGCGCCGCACGGAGCACTGGTACACCGGCCGTGGCTGGCTGGTTGGGCGCTTCCGGCTACCAGTACGCCCCGCCTCGACCGTGGCCCCGCACTTCCCGCACCGCGCGATGCCGGACAGCAGCCATCGTTCACTGGGCCCGGGCTTCCGGCGGCTCGGATCCTGAAGGATCGCCATGACGGCCCGCCACGTGGCCTCGTCGAGAACCGGCGGCCACTGTGCGGCCCCGATGATCTCGCCGCCGTGGTCGATGAGTGCGGCATTCCGGGGGCGCCTGAGTAGCCGTGCGACCGAACTCCCGGTCCACTCGTTGCCGGTTGAGGTCGTGACCCCCCGCTGGTTCAGTCCGCGGGCTATGCCGTTGAGGGTGCCGCCGGCGAGCAGGGCGTCGGCCGCTGCCTTGATCTCGGCGGCCTCGGTGTGAACGAGCGTCATCCCGTCTTCGGCGTACCCGAACGGCCGGCGCCCACCGCGGTATCCGCCCGCCGCTGCGGTCTGCGCCTTCGCGCGCTCGATCCGCTCGGCGACTTCTTCTGCTTCACCGATGTCCTGCGCGGCCATGGTGCGAGCGATGCGCCGGCCCTGCGCGGTATTGAGGTCGAACTCGGGGGAGCGCACGTACTTGTACTGGATGCCGTGCTCGACGGCCAGGTCGATCTGGTCCTCGAATTCGCGGGGGCGCCGTGTGAGCCGTCCGGAGGTGTAGCTGACGATGACGTCGAAGTCGCCGGTCTTGGCGTCGGCGAACATCTGCTGGTAGTCCGGTCGTGGCTTGCTCGACCTGGTCGATGCGCTGATGTCGTTGTCGACGTAGACGCGGGCCACCTCAAGGCCGAGGCGTTCGATGAGGGCACGGCAGTCTTCCTCTTGGCGCTGTACGCCCAGCTCACGACCTTCGCGGTCGTTGCTGATCCTGCAGTAGATTGCGGCCCTCTTCGTCGCCATGCGCTAAGCATGGCACAACTCGACCTTTGCTCTCGCGGTGGCCGTCGCGGTGCTGACCGCCGCCGGAGCGGTGCCCCCGGTGGCGCTGGAGGGCGTGGTGCTGCTCGGCGAGCTCGGGCTCGACGGGCGCATCCGGCCGATCCGCGGGGTGTTCCCGGCCGTCGCCGCCGGCGCGCGGGTCGGGCTGCTGCGGTTCGTCGTCCCGACCGGCAACTGGGCCGAGGCCGCGCTCGTGCCGGGCGTCGAGGTGATCGGCCGCCGGACGCTGCGCGGGGTGCTGGCGCTGCTGCGCGGGGAGGAGCCGCCGGCCGACGACGCGGCGACCGAGCCGCCGCCGTTCCGGGGGCGGGATTCGGCGGAGCCGGGGCCGTCCGGCGATCTGAGCGACGTCGTCGGCCAGGAGATCGGGCGGCGGGCGGTCGAGGTGGCGGCGGCCGGCGGGCACCACCTGGCGATGTTCGGGCCGCCCGGGTCGGGCAAGACGATGCTGGCCGAGCGGCTGCCGGGCGTCCTGCCGGTGCTCGAGGAGGAGGCGGCGCTGGAGGTGACCGCCGTGCACTCGGTGGCCGGCGTGCTGCCGGTCGGGGGCGGGCTCGTCCGGCAGCCGCCGTACCAGGCCCCGCACCACACGGCGACGGTCGCGTCGCTGGTCGGCGGCGGGAGCGGGCTGGCCCGGCCCGGCGCGGTGTCGCTGGCCCACCACGGCGTGCTGTTCCTCGACGAGAGCCCCGAGTTCTCGCCCACGGCGCTGGACGCGCTGCGTCAGCCGGTCGAGCGCGGTGAGGTCGTGCTGGCCCGCGCCGGCGGCGTCGTGCGGTACCCGTCCCGCGTGCAGTTGGTGCTCGCGGCCAACCCGTGCCCGTGCGCGAGCGCGGCCGGCGACCGGGCCTGCACGTGCTCGGCGAACGCCCGGCGCCGGTACATCGGGCGGTTGTCCGGCCCGCTGCTCGACCGCATCGACCTGCGGGTGATGCTGCTGCCGGTCGCGTCGGCCGCCCTCTACGCCGACCTCGACCGGCCCGAGCCCACCGAGGTGGTGGCCGGCCGGGTCACCGCGGCCCGCGAGGCCGCGCGCGAGCGCTGGGGGCACCTGGGCTGGCAGTCGAACTCCGAGGCGCCGGGTCCGGCGCTCCGGTCCGAGTGGCGCCTGCCCCCGATGACCACCGCGGCCGCGGCCCGGGCCGTCGACAGCGGCGAGCTGTCGGCCCGGGGCTACGACCGGGTGCTCCGGATCGCCTGGACGCTGGCCGACCTGTCCGGCCGGTCGGTGCCCGACAACGGCGACGTGAACGAGGCCCTGGAGCTGCGTCGCGGGGTGGTGGCCGCATGAGCACCGACCCGGGGTTCCGGGCGGCCGAGAGGCTGGCCTGGGTGGCCTTGTCGCGGCTCGTGGAGCCGGGCCGCCGGAGTCTGCTCGGTGCGACCGCGGACGGCGCCGCCGCGCTGCTCGAGCGGGTGCTGTCGGGGTCCCGCGACCGCGTCAGCCGTGGCCTGCAGGCCCGCTTGGCCGGCGTCGACCCGTGGGAGCGGGCCGAGGCCGACCTCGCGGCCGCGGCCAGGGCCGGAGTGCGGGCGATCACCCCGGTCGATCCCGACTGGCCGGCCGAGGCGCTGAGCGACCTGGCCCCGCTCGCGGAAGCCGAGCAGATCGACGTCGCTCCGCCGCTCTGCCTGTGGGTGCGGGGCCCGCTGAACCTGGCCCGGACGTTCCGGCGCTCGGTCGCGATCGTCGGAGCCCGGGCCGCCACCGCGTACGGCAAGCACGTGGCCGCCGACCTCGCCTACGGCCTGGCCGGCCGCGGCTGGGTCGTCGTCTCGGGCGGGGCGTTCGGCATCGACGGCGCCGCCCACCGGGGCGCGCTCAACGGTCAGGGCGCCACCGTCGCCGTGTTGGCCGGCGGGGTCGACGTCCCCTACCCGCTGGCCCATGCGGCGATGCTGGAGCGGATCGCCGAGGACGGGCTGCTGGTCAGTGAGGTCCCGCTGGGGGAGTCGCCCCAGCGTCACCGCTTCCTGTCGCGCAACCGCCTGGTGGCGGCCTTCGGAGCCGGGCTCGTCGTGGTCGAGGCCGGTGCGCGCTCGGGCACCAGCGTCACGGCCGAGCGGGCGCACCAGTTCGGGCGCGTCCTGATGGCGGTGCCCGGCGCGGTGACGTCCGCCCAGTCGGTCGGCACGCATCGCCTCATCCGCGACTGCGGGGCCGTCCTGGTGACGTCGGCCCTGGAGGTGATCGAGGAGGTCGGCCCGATCGGCGTCCTCGAGGGCGACGCCGGCCCGCACGACCCGGCCGGCTGGGACGCGACCCTGCCCGGAGGTCCGCGCGGCCGAGAGGCCCTGCCGGGGTGGTTGAGGTCGGTGCTGGAGGCCATTCCGGCGGGGCGGACCGTGACCGTGGAGGACATCGCGCTGGCCGGCCGCTTGGCGCCGACGGAGGTGAGGAGGGCGCTACCGACGCTCCGTTCCGAGGGCTACGTCCGGATGCTTGGCGACGGCTACCGCCTGACCGAGGCGGCCCTGGGGCCGCCGACGTTCAGCGCGGCCCAGGGTGAGGTGGTTCAGGTCTGGAACGACGAGGAGTGGGGCACGATCCCTGAGCGCGGCCCGACTGAAGAGCGGGACCGGGGCGCAGACGGGTAGGCCCGGGGAGGGGCGGCCGGCCCGGCGGGCGGGGGCGGGGCGGGGGCGGTGACGTGGGGCGGTGAGGTGGGGCGGTCCGGTGGGGCGGTCCGGTGGGGCGGGCCGGCGGAGCGGTCACGCCCCCGCCGGGTCCCGCCTCTGCAGGCCCGTGCCGCGCTGTGCCGCGCTGCGCCGCGTCGCACCGCGCTGTGCAGTGCCGTGCCGTGCCGCGCT